>JADLHL010000079.1 GCA_020848815.1 Chitinophagaceae bacterium
GGTCGGCCTGCACCGCTATGCTGGCAGCAACACCATTGGCTGCCAAAACAGGTTGCAAATCGGCAGGCAAAAAATCTTGTCGAATCACCGCCATATCGTCGTTGATCCACGCATAGTTTACCGGATCATATTTCCAATAATGCTGGTGTGTATCTATGATGGTCATAAGGCGGTGTTGAGGTCAAATATTTTGTGCATGAGCAACCACTTTTCGCCGGGCTTTGCTGTAGGCAATGCCTGTTGATATTGCCACATCAGCGTTTCCCACTCCTGTACTTTTTCGTTGGCTGCATCTGCGGCTGCTTTTGCGGCAAACGAAAAATCATCGTTGGTCTCCATAATCATAAACAACCGGTTTTCTATGCGGTAAATTTCCATAGAAACAATACCAGCCGATACAATGGAAGCTTGTATTTCGGGCCAAATGCGCTGATGATATTGCTCGTATTCAGCAATCAAAGCCGCATCATTTTTTAAATCGACAGCAAGGCAATAGCGTTTCATACGATTACATGTTAAGCTGACTTGACTTTATAACCCTTCCAGCCAAAAAAGAAAACAACAACAAAACAAATCAGCGGAACAATGTAGCCCAGCTGAATATTGTTGAACCAATCGCTGATTAAACCAAAAACTCTAGGCAAAACCGCTCCACCTACGATTGACATGATTATTAAACTGCTGCCAAACTCTGTGTCGGCCTTTAAATCCTGAATACCCAAAGAGAAAATGGTGGGAAACATAACAGACATGAAAAAGCAAATACCTATTACAGCATATACCGTAAGCATTCCTGAACCCAGCATAGCGACTATGCTTAATACAACACTGGCCAATGCATAGGTGGCCAGCAAATGTGGCGGCTTGATGTACTTCATGAGGAATGTACCCAGAAAACGGCCAATCAAAAATGCGATGCCGCAAATTCCCAGATAGTCCGCAGCAGTTACCTGCGACAAGCCAGCCGATTTTTCAGCATACAAAATGAACAAGCTAAACACGGATACCTGTGCCCCTACATAAAAGAATTGTGCAGCCACTGCCCACGACAAATGACGATGCTTGAGGGCATGCAAAATATTTTTACTGGGTGTATGTGCAGGGTCTGTATTCAATTGGGGCAAACGTGTAAAGGCGAATAAAACAGCCACTAATACTAACACCGTACCTAATATGAGGTAAGGCATTTTTACAGAAGCGGCTTCTGAAGCCAAAGCCATGGTGCGGGCCGCTTCAGTCATTGCTTGCAACTCTACATCTGTGTGTCCCTTTGTGAGTATGATTCTCGCACCAATTACTGGCGCCAATGCTGCAGCGAGCCCATTGAATGACTGCGCAAAGTTGAGCCGCTGTGTGGCCGTATCAGGATTACCCAGCGCTGCAGCATATGGATTGGCAGCGGTTTCCAGAATGGTTAATCCACAGGCTATGATGAACAATGCGAACAAGAAATAATTGTACGACTGAAAATCAGCTGCTGGCAAAAACAAAAATGAACCTACCGCAAACAACAACAGCCCCACAATGATGCCTGCTTTGTAACCAAACCTTTTCATAATAAAGCCGGCAGGCAAGGCCATGATGAAATAAGCGATGAACACTGCAGAATCAATGAGCGTTGATTGTGTAGTGGTTAATGTGAAAGATCGTTTTAAGTGTGGAATAAGAATGGGATCAAGATTGTGGGCAAAACCCCAAAGGAAAAACAAACAGGTAACTAAGATGAATGCAAACACGTAAGACTGCTGAGCATTCGTTTTGTTGGTTGTCATAAGCTGCAATCGTTGTAAGCTGAAATTAAGCGGGTTTACTGAAAGCCACGACTGTTTGCGTAGAAGTGCCGAGACCATCAACACCCAGCTCCATTACATCGCCGGGTTTGAGGTACACTTGCGGATTCATGCCCAAACCTACGCCGGCCGGTGTACCGGTTGAAATAATATCACCGGGCAACAGCGTCATAAATTGGCTGACGTAACTAATCAAAAAGGGTACATTGAAAATGAGATTTGCTGTTGTACCGTCTTGCATTATCTTGCCATTCAGCTTCAGCCATAGGTGCAGGTTGTGTACATCGGCCACTTCATCTTTGGTTACCAACCATGGGCCAAGTGGTGCGAAAGTGTCGCAGCCTTTACCCTTATCCCAGGTGCCGCTCCGCTCCAGCTGAAACTCCCGTTCGCTGATATCGTTGTGCAGGCAATAACCGGCTACATAATCCATTGCTTCGCTTTCTTCCACATAAGATGCTTTCTTACCAATGACAATTGCGAGTTCTACTTCCCAGTCTGTTTTAACCGAGTTGCGTGGTATCATCACCGCATCGTTGGGGCCAACAATAGCCGTGGTTGATTTAAAGAAAATCACCGGCTCGGCTGGTGGCGTGGCACCGGTTTCTTTGGCATGGTCGCTGTAATTGAGACCAATGCACACAATTTTAGAAGGACGCTGCACCGGGCAACCCAAACGCTCTACAGGAGTTGCAGGCAGCGCATTGCCGGCTACTGCAGCTGCGAGTTTTGCCAAGCCATCATTGGCAAAAAAGGCTTCATCATAATCAACAGTAATGGATGATGCGTCGTAATAAGTTTCGCCAATGAGTACGCCGGGTTTCTCTTGTCCGGCATGGCCGTATCTGATAAGTTTCATATTAATGCTTGGTTGTGATTGATTAGTTATTCAAATTGATAAAGCCACCGTCGATGGGATAATCGCAGCCTGTAATAAAACCAGCTTCCTGACTGCATAAATACAAAGCCAGATGTGCTACTTCACTGGTGGTGCCCATACGGCCAATGGGTTGACTCTTCGACAATTTATCGAACATTTCAGCTTCGCGGCCGGGATAGTTTTTGGCAATGAAACCATCCACAAATGGGGTATGAACTCTGGCAGGAGAAATACAATTGCAGCGGATGTTGTGTACCAGATAATCACGGGCTGTACTGAGTGTCATACCAAGCACAGCACCCTTGCTCATGCTGTAAGCAAACCGATCGGTAATGCCCACCCATGCTGCAATAGAACACATGTTGAGAATGACTCCATGCTGTTGTGTTTTCATCACCGGCAGTACTTCGTGCAAACAGTTGTACACGCCTTTTACGTTGATGGAATACACACGGTCAAAATCTTGTTCGCTGGTGCTGTCTGCTGTACCTACATGAGCCACACCTGCGTTGTTGACCAAAATATCGATGCTACCTGCCATGGCTTGCACTTGTGCTACGGCGGCTTTTACTTCTTGTTGATTACTAATGTTGAGTATCACTGCATCGGCTTGTCCGCCTGCTACCTGAATCTCCGCCACAGCCTGAGCGGCGCCCTGAGCATCAATATCGAAAATGAACACCCTTGCTCCCTGGCGGGCAAACAAACCTGCAATGGCTTTACCAATACCACTGCCACCCCCGGTAACGATGCCGACTTTATTGTTAAGCTGAAACATAACGACTATTTATTTATGCTTTAATTTTCTTCCTTCCATTTCGTTAGCGGCCAGTAAAAATGCGCCCAATCCTTTGGGGTCATTTACAATCACCGGTTCACTCATGTAATACTCAAAACTACCATCGCGATAGTTGCCACTACCGCCGAGCCCCGACACTTTTACTGTGCCATGTAAATTGTAGCGACCGTTCTCCAGTTTGATAAACTGTGTCACCAATCCCTGATAACCTTTTTCGGCCATCGCCATTTTGCTTTTTGGTAAATATCCTTTGCGAACACCTTTGGCAATGGCATACACGAATTGAGAAGAAGCGGATGCTTCAAAATAGTTGCGTTCTTTTCCCGGGCCATTGTAATGCAGCACATCGTACCACAAACCTGTAGTTGCGTCTTGTTCTTTTTCTATGGCATTTACCAAACGTTTGAGAATACCTGTCAGCTTTGCACGACCGGGATGTTTTGCCGGAATAAAGTCCAACACATCAACAATGGCGTCGGCATACCAGCCCATGGCACGGGCCCAAAAATGCGGCGACTTCCCTGTTTCTTTATTGGCCCAGCGTTGTTGTTTGCTTTCGTCCCAAGCGTGGTGTAGCAAACCCGTGGCCGAGTCCCGTGCATGGTTTTCCATCCATACAAACTGATTTACTACATCATCAAAATCTTTGGCATCGCCAAACATGGAAATGTATTCTGCATAAAACGGAGCACCCATGTACAAACCATCAAGCCACATTTGATAGGGATACACTTTTTTATGCCAAAAGCCGCCTTCGTTGGTACGCGGATGGGTTCGCAACTGGTCTCGCAAATGATGCGCCGCAATGCGATATTTTTCCTCTTTGGTTTCCTTGTACAACAGCAGCACCAGCTTGCCATTGTTTACATGATCAATATTGTATTCAGTGAGTTCGTAGCCTTTAATGCTACCATCGGGTTGAATAAACCAATCCATTTTTGCCTTGATGGCTTGCAGGTATTTGGCATCGCCGGTTTGGCGCCACAAGCCTTCAAAACCTTTGAGCACCACCCCCATATCATACGACCACTTGGTTTGGCTGCCCACCGGAATCGAATCCTTCCAGATATCTAACACCGTATTGGCCATCACCACATTCCAGGGCTGTTGTTGAGCCTGGGCTTTGCTTGTCCACAACAGGGCCAGCAGCAAAGTCCATTTCATCCATTTTTTCATTGGCAAAAGCTTTTCGGCCCGAAATATAGCGCATTCCGCCAGCGGAACCACCCTGCTATGCCGAATGAATTCATGCAAACGATAGCGTACAAAACCTTACTGTGAGCAGCACCATATTCACTTTAATGCTTTGATTACACAATACATTTTCCTTTCAAAAAAGTGTTTTTCTAACCATCTTATTTATAAAAAAATGGTTGAAAAAAAATCACTTACCCATGTACCGATACATTTCGCAAGCTGCTAGTAAGAATGCTCCTACTCCAAAATTGGCAGTTGAATTTCTATCAACAATTTGCCCCGGTATTGCTCGTTCACCAATGGGCTGAACGTAGCCAATTTTACCGTCGGATTGTAAGGCTGTGCCGGATAATGCCTGCCATGCTTTTTCTACCACTGGGCCATATTCATTTTTACTGAGCAACCCATGATTGATGCCCCATAAAAGACCATACGTAAAAAAAGCAGTGCCGCTGGTTTCAAAGCCAGGTGATTGCTTTTCATCCAAGAGGCTCCGGGTCCAGTATCCATCAGCTTGCTGACATTTTTTTAATGCAGCAGCCATGCGTTGCAGCTTGTTTTCATAAAACGAACGACGTGCATCACTGGCTGGCAAATCCTGCAACACTTTCGCCAGTCCTGCTATTACCCAGCCGTTTCCCCTCGACCAAAAATCTTTACCACCGCTTGCCGTTTTATGTTTAGGAAAAACATACTTGGCGTCACGGAAATACAAACCTTCATTGGCATCATACATAATGCTATCAGCATATTGCAGATAGCTGTACAGCTTTTGCAAATACAACGGCTCTTTGGTAATGCTGTACAGTTTTGTCATCACGGGCATTACCATGTACAGGCCATCGCTCCACCACCAGTAGTCATTTCTTGGTGTTTGCATTTGGTATTGCATCACCTGTTTGGCACGGGCTATTTTAGCTTCATCCGGTTGTAACTTATACAGATCTATGTAAGTCTGAAAACATATTTGCCAATCGCCAAACAATACGTACTCATCTGTTTCGCCATAGGTCAATTTCCATTTGCTTACATCGTCCGATTTGGCACCTTTCCATTGGTTGTGCACCGCCCAATCGGTGGAATACTGGCGAAAAGGTTCGTGATTCGTAAGTGCATACACTTCCATATTGCCAGTATGATAGGCAGCGTTATCCCAAAACGCATTTACTGTTGGCGGGTGTGTTTGCTGCCAGTAATTGTTTACCAAAAAAATGGTTTCCAGCAACGCTTTTTGCTGAGGCGTTTGTTGCAAACCTGCCACCTTTTTTGAAGGACTACACGCCAACAGCAATATAGACACCACTGCTGTTGTAAAAAATATACTTCTTGCCAAAGATGTTGTTCCCATATTAACTTACCATTTTATTGCCAACACATTTACCGGTTGTGGTGCCGCATGAATGAGCCCTTCTGCATCGGCCTGTACCGCATACTGCACAAACAAATGCAACTGCTTATTCATTGTCCATTGTGCAATATCCAGGCATGGCTCCCATGCACCTACCGATTGCTGATACACATCGTATACTTGCCAGCTCAATGGCTTCTTTTTGTAAATGGCAGCACTGGCAATACTTACTGCATTATTCCTTTCCGCATCTCTGAAAATAACGTGCACAGTAATGTGCTTTCCTTTTTGCTGCAGCAATATTTGTGGTCTGGAAACAGGAATGCTTTTTGTACCCATACCACTGAGGGTAAAATTCATTTTCCGGAAACCCAAATCGCTGTGTTGCCATTTTCCTTTTTGCAAATACAGTAGCTGATATTGCGGCACATTTCCTGCACCACGCCAATAACTAACAATGAAGGGCTCTCCCCTATCGTTGGCGGCCATGGCCGTTTGATTAATCAGTTCACTCCGTTGCGGTATTGTCCAGGCTACTTCAGCAGTGCCTGCATTGATGGGCAACGTATAATTACTGCCATTGCTTCGCTGCCAGGTTTCGCCACCATCGGAGGACACAGCATAGCACATATCGTGATTGCTGGCTACATCGGGGCTCTCCCGCCACACCCACGACAGATGGATACGGCCTTTTGCATCTACACAAGCCTGCCAATAAGCGTTGCGCAACCCTTCGCCATCTATAAGATTACTGTGAACCCTGCGCCACTTTTTTATTGCAACATCGTATTTATTGATGACAATATTTCCATTCCCGGAACTTCCATCGCGGTATAAAAAAATCAAGGAGCCGTTGGGCAGTGCATGAAACTCCGGATAGGTTACTTTTTGCTCCTGAGTGCCAATCATGGGCATCGGCTGCAAGTGCAACGAGCCCGGAGTTATGCTTCTTGCATAACGCAACGGATGCCCGTGATGATCCCATGCCATATGCAAATACCCTTCTGCATCTGCCACTATACTAATCACATTGTGTGCATCACGAACATTGCCGGAAAATGTTGTTACCAATGTTTGCCACATGCTGTCTGCTACATGACGTTTACCCAACACAACATATCCCTGCTGATTGTAGTAAGCAACAAACTGTGTATCGGCGAAACTTGTCAGTGCATTTCTACGAAAAACGGCCACATTCACAGTATTGCCAGCCCAGCCCAATCCAACTGTAGACACTTGCGTGGCAGCAGGCGTTTTCGAAGGCTGTGCAATGAGTGAAGCTTGCAGCAAGCAAACACAACATGCAATACAAAAAAAGCTACGCATCATGGGCAATCGTTTCATCGTTCCATTTATTTGAAAGCGATATAGATTGCATAAAGAAAACGCATTGACCATTATGCACTGTCATGTATCAGTATCATCAGCAGCATTTTTTGAGCAAACCGACGACCAATATCCTCATTTAATATGCGGACTGGTAAAACCCAGTTTGGTTAAACCTGTCTGCACTTCGGGGCAACTCATAAACAGGTTCCAGAACAAACCGCTACGGTAGTTTTCCATCATTACTACAATTGGCCCTTGGTCAATAGCGAGGTAATGCGGCTTGTACCAATTGGCCGTTTCGCTAAAGGCATCGTAAAAACCAAACTCACCCCAGAGTTTATCCTTTTTATTGAAGTACCAGTTTTTCATCGCCGCCATCGACTCTTTGGGTGTGTACGGAAAAGAAGACAAGGCCGCGGTAGGAGAAAGCACACCAAGATCGTGTTCCATAGAAGGCGCATGTCCTGCATATCCTTTGATGGAATAGCTGGATGTCATGCCCCAATTATCGGGGCCGTAGCCTTTAAATTTCTTGGGATTGTTGACCGCCCAACGATAATGTATTTGTGCATGACCGGTTGTCTCTTTCCAATAGTCAGCGTATTTGTCTTTCAATCCACGAGGGTCGAGGCCGAGGTAAGAATAGTGCGACCAAAACAAGGGACCACTGGTTTTATTATCGCCCTGATAATGCAGTTGCAACTGAATGCCATCGTAGCCATCGGGCTGTTCATTAATCTTGCCATTTTGTGCCCAGCCTTCATGATACACAGCAGGAGCAACGCCATGTGTGGGCGATGAAGCCGCCAGCACATACATAATCAAACATTCGTTGTAGCCCTTCACCGGAAAATTCATTTCCCAACCGTAGTTGGGGCTCCAATGCCAGTACAATACATTTTTGTTATTGGTGTACCAATCAAACTCTACTTCCCGCCACAGTTTATCAATGCGGGCTGCCAACGCTTTTTCTTCAGTATTGCCCTGCTGAAAATACTGGCGTACACAAAGCAAGCCTTGCAGCATAAAAGAACTTTCTACCAAATCGCCGCCATCATCTTTTTTGCTGAACGGTTTCACCCTACCAGTTTCGCCATTCCACCAGTGTGGCCATGCGCCATGAAAACGGTCGGCGGTTTCTAAAAAGCCAACGATTTTTTCCAACCGCTTCAAACCTTCTTCACGGGTTATAAATTTTCTTTCGATGCCTACCAAAATGGCCATCACACCAAAGCCACCACCACCGCTGGTTACTACATGCTTATCGTTTTGCGGATACACATTATCGGCATGAAAACGCTCCCTTGCCAGGCCACTCGTAGGCTCCGCACCTTTCCAAAAATATTGAAAGGTTGCCCGCTGCACTTCAGTAAACAGGGCCGCATCTTTTGAAGAAGCAAAAGGAACTGACGTGGTTTGCAACGCTTTTTTTTGGGCGGCCGCTGGTGCTAGTACAAGAAGTAAACTGGCTGCGGCAAGAAGTATTTTTTTCATATCACACTTATTTCATGTTCACAAAATAGGGGCACACAGGTAAAAGACCTAACCCATGTGCCCCGTTGTAAAACTAAACTAACAACTACTGCTATTACTTATTGGCTTTACCCAAATTGAATAAGGCTTTAATATGTGCATCGGGCAGCAAACGATTGTACACCCGCAGCTCATCAACTTGTCCGGTCATGGGCGCAAAACTTACATCTGAACTCACCGACTTACCAGGTATGCCATTGTAGTTAGAACCAATGATGACTTCGCTGGGCTCATAGGCTTTGAAAGAGTTGTTGCCGGTGCCACGGTTGGGAAAGCCTCCGATTTTAGCACCATCGGCCCAAATATTGAAAATACCGGTGAGGTACTCATACGTGAGCACAATGTGCGTCCATTTATCAGCTCCAATAGTGGGCGACAACGTATTGTTGATATTGTCTTGCGTGCCACCACCAACTGTAGCAAAAGTTGGCTGAATGCGCAACGTGTTTGTATTGCTGGCCGGAAAAGACTGCGTATTCAACGCGAAGTTGATATTGCCGTTGAAAATACCGGGACGAGCCATTTGAAACAGCATGGTACGCTTGCTACCGTTGTTCAAAATTTTTACCCAAACACTAATGCTCCAGTTTTTGAGCGAATCGGTTTTGAACTTGGCAAACTGAGTCGGAAAATACAAATAGCCGGCAGCAAGGCTCAAGGCTTTGCCCCTAACGCCGCCCGTTACAAACGCATCATTGGCTGTTTGTCCGGGAGCCGTATTTGTTTTCAATTCGTTTTTTGTATCGTCAAAACTCCAGTAAGCAATCACGTTTTCCGGATACACTTCGTCGGAGCTGTTGAAGCCATCAATCTTACCCTGATAATCGGCAGGATTTACACCGGGCAGGTTATTGGGATTGCCATCCTTTTTGCAGGCTGTAGCCAGCAGCGAAATAGCCAGCAATGCGGCAGCGCCCTGTTTCATATATGCAAATGTTGTTTTCATAATTCGTGTTTTAAAACATCAACAATTAGTAGCCAGGATTTTGCTTGAGCACACCTGCACTCAGGTCAATTTGCGTTTGCGGAATTGGCAGCAACACATCACGACTGTTGGAGAAATTGGTTTTACCCGCAGCCTGCAACACATCTTGTGCAATGCCCCAGCGAACGATATCCCAGAAACGGTCGTGCTCCATGGCCAACTCTACCCTACGTTCCTGACGGATGGCCTGGCGCAGCAGCTCCTGATCGGTAGTGGTTACATCGGGCAGCACACTGTTGTTGCCGGCACGGGCACGGGCACGTACACTATTAAGAGCTACACGGGCTGCTTCAATATTAGCAGTGCCGCCTACTTCGTTGGCTGCTTCTGCAAACATGAGTACCACATCTGCGTAGCGCAGCAAACGCACATTCATCCAGTAACCAAAGCGGTTGCCAATAGAAGAACGAATAGAAGGATTGGTTACTACTTTACCATTGTAACGAGGGTTAGGCAAACCAACGGGAATGGTTTCGCCATAAATGGTTTGGTAAGTAGTGGTAGCTGTGCTGGTGTACATAATTGTGCGGTTCTTGCGTGGGTCGCCAGCTTCGTAAGCAGCTTCCAATTGTACACTCGGTGTGTTCCAACCCCAGCCACGGTCCCAATCGCCGGCGCCACGGGTACCTTGTATTTGTGCATACTGCACGCCATTGGCCGATGGAATAGCAGCAGAAGCAGTAGCCTGCACTTCAAAAACAGACTCTCTGCTATTCTCACCTTCTTCACGGAAAATTCTATCGTACGGAGTAGACAGGTCATACACACCTGAAGCCATGACCGCTTGTGCGGCAGCCTGTGCAGCAGCCCATTTCTTTTGGGTGAGGTACACTTTGGCCAGCAAACCATTGGCAGCACCACGGGTTACACGGCCGGCAAATTTTGCATCCCATGTAAGGGGCAAATTTGCCGCAGCAAATGTCAGGTCGCTTTCGATGAAGGCATACAATTGAGCTGCAGAACTCTGTGGTACGTTATTCTGCGCCGCAGGATCGGAGAACAACGAATCGATGAGGGGCACACTACCAAAATAACGCACCAGATTAAAGTAGGCATAGGCCCGGAGGAAACGTGCTTCACCCAAAGTTTGCTGCTTGATTTGCTCAGGCGCCACAATGGTAGCATTGGTGTTTATTTCTTTTATAGTGCTGTTGCATTTTGTTACCAGCGAATAGTTGCCCAACCAAATCGTGTTGAGGAAACCATTGCTCGGCAACACGGGAAAATTATCCATGGTCAAAGCGTTGGCGCCACCATCGGCAGGCGTACTGCCTTTATCGGCATCATCGCTGCGAATACTTACCGCAGTAATGAATGACTGACTGTGCAGGTTGAAGCTGCGCAAATCGTTGTAGGCGCCAAATATGAATTGGTCGTACGGACCGCTACCGCCGGGGTATGGATAATTCTCTTCGTCATAAGCCCCTTGACGTTCGGTATCTAAAAACTTATTGCAGCCTGTGCTCGTAAAGAGCAGTCCTGCGGACAACACCAACAGGCAAGCTTTCCAGGTAAGTTGATTGATTGTTTTCATTTGGAAATGTTTTTGACTGTTAGAAAGTAAGGTTGATGCCACAAGAGTAAATGGCAGGAACAGGGTAAGCTCCATTATCAGCACCACCACCCAAAATGCTGCCAATGAGTGGCTCGGGTGAGTAACCGGTAACGAGGCTCCATGTTTTGATATTCTGTCCGCTCAGGAACACTCTTGCTTTTTGAATACCCACTTTGCGCAGCGCATTTTGCTGGAAAGTGTACCCCACTTGCAACGTACGAATGCGGAAATAATCGCCGGGCTCCAGGAAGTAAGTACTCATCAGGAAGTTGTTGCCACGGGTGTTGTCCAAAATGGGTTCTACGTTGCTGGTACCAGGTGCAGTCCATGCATTCAGGCGGTTGGCTTCGTAGTTGAGTACTGCAAAAGTAGAAGTGCGGCGCTGTGTGTAAATGCTATGGCCTGCAGCACCCTGACCTTCGAGCACAAAGTCGAATCCGTTATAAGTCAGTTCGATATTGGCACCATAAGAATACGGCGGAAATGGTGTGCCAATATTGGTACGGTCGGCGGGTGTAATTACACCATCGCCATCCAAATCGGCATAGGCAATATCACCAGGCAATGTGTTGATGAAAGCAGCCTGCTTAGAGATATCGGCAGTAGACTGATAAATACCTGTTTGACGATAACCAAAGAAGTGGCCAATCGATTCACCGGTTTTGGTCAGGTTGTTGCCGCCATTACCCAAAATGGTAAAGTTGAAATTGTTGCCAATGGAATTTACCACATTGTAGTTGTAGCTGAAATTAGCACCAACACGGTAACCAAATTTCTTACCAATGTTGTCGCTCCAGCCCAGGTTTACTTCCACACCACGGTTGGTAATTTTACCCAGGTTGGTGAAGTAACTGCGAGATTCGTTGGGCAGGGTTACTGCAGTAAGAATGTCGGTAGTGGTACGATCGTAGTAAGTCAGTTCTGCATTCAGGCGATTGTCGAATGCACGAATGTCTACACCCAAATCCAGCCCTTGTACGGTTTCCCAATGCAGGTTAGGATCGGGAATGTAAGCCGCCTGAATAGAGGTATAAATGTTGTCGGCAAAAATGGCGGTGGATGCATTTTGCACACCGGGTCTGAAGATGTTATCGGCAATACCATTGGCATTACCCGTACGGCCCCAGGCTGCACGAAGTTTCAGGAAGTTGATGCCTTTTACTTTATTGAAAAATTCTTCATCACTCAGTACCCAACCGGCACCGATACTACCAAATGTACCCCAGCGATTTTCTGGTGCAAACTTGGAGCTACCATCGCGGCGGATTGTGGCATTGAGCAAATACTTGTTTTTAAACTGATAACCCACACGGGCAAAAGCACCCACAATAGAACTTTCGCTACCACCACCACTGTTGGTAATAGGATTGTTGGGGTTAGATATGCTGAGGTACCAGAAATCAGGATCGTTAGGAATGTTTACCGCAGTATCTCTGCGGGTGCCGCCTACAAAAGAGCTGGCGCTGTAAATGGTAGTGAAACCAGCCAGTGCATTGATGCTGTGACCATTGCCAAACTTCTTATCGAAGGCCAGTGTATGGTCTTGCTGGAAGCGGCGGGATTCACTTTGCTGTTGCGACACGGTGGTGCGGGCCAGTTGGTCGAATGTAGTAGTGGTGGGTGTACCAGCTTCACCCAAATTGATGAATGAAAATGGCAGCCGTGAATAGCCCCGGTTGGTATTGAAACCAAGGTCGGTGTACACGGTACTGCGCCAGGTAAAGTGTTGTAAGAACTTCACTTCGGCAAACAAACTACCAATCACACGGAATCCTTTATCTACCTCATTGCCCTGGTTGCGATTCAGCGCAGCAATGGGGTTGCCCACCTGTGCCCGCTGAAAAGAAGGCATGCTGTAATACGTGTTGGCATCGGCCTGAATGGGTACAATGGGTGCAGCCCACAGTGCATTCGAAATAGACGCACCGGGAGGCGTATTTACAAAATGATAGCCGGTGATATCGCCACCTACCTTGATGTTTTTATTGAAACGAATTTCTTCATTCAAACGAACGAGGTAACGCTTGTAGCGGTCAAACTTCAACACCCCTTCCTGATCGGTGTAACCAATGTTTACATAAGTGGTTGACTTTTCGCTGTTGTTAGAAATGCTGAGGTTGGTAGAAGACATCACTGCCCTTTGCAACACTTCATTTTGCCAGTTGGTATTGGCGGTGTAGTTGGTATAATCAAACGGTGCAGCATTCAGGTTGGCCAACTGTGCGTTATACAATTTCTTAAATCCTTCTGCATCGGTGATTTTGATTTTATCCTGCACTACCTGTACGCCTACATTGCTTTGCAGATTGATACGGGTTTGACCACGGGCTGCTTTTTTAGAGGTAATAGCAATAACGCCGTTGGCACCACGTACACCATAAATGGCAATAGAAGATGGATCACGAAGGATGTCGATGGATTCGATATCCGCAGGATTGAGGAAGTCGATGTTGTCATGTAAAATACCATCCACCACATACACGGGGCTGGCACTGTTGGTACTGTTTACACCACGAATGCGTACCACAGGACTGGCACCTGCACGGCCGCTGTTCGATACCGTTAAACCAGCTACTTTACCCTGCAAAGAAGCAATGGGGTTGGTAGAAGGCATGCTGGCTACTTCTTCCCCTTTGATGGAAGAAACAGAACCCGTGAGGTCTCTTTTCTTTTGGGTACCATAACCAACCACTACCACATCTTCCATAGAACGCTCAATGAGCTTAAGGCTAACGTTGATGGATGTACGATTGCCTACAGCCTGCTCAGTGCTGGTGTAACCTACAAAAGAAAACACCAGGGTGGCATTGTCGTCAACTGAAATACTGTACTCACCATTGTTGTCGGTAGTAGTACCGTTGTTGGTGCCTTTTATATATACGCTGGCACCTACCAGCGGCTGCCCCTTGATATCGGACACACGGCCTTTTACCACTATCTGTGGTTGCTCTACCACGGCACCAGTATTCGGGATTTCTACTTCAGGCTCAGCAGCTTTTCGCTTGACCACAATCGTTTTTTCTTCAATGGTATACGTAAGTACCTGACCTGCAAAGCATAGATTCAGCACATTTACCAGACGTTCATTTTGTACCGACAGCGAAACAGGCTTCGCCATTTTCAGTACTTCATCGGCATAAAAAAACTGATAGCCGGTTTGCTTTCTGATTTGTTCAAATACTTTCTGGAGGCTTACGTTGTTTTCGCGGATGGTGACTGTTTGCGACAATCCACGGGCACTTACCTGCAGGCAAAGGGCCAGCAGCAATAGCGAAGTAAGCTTCACCAGCCGAAGGGTTTGCTTGGCAATACGACTTTCTGCAAAGCCGGATTGCTGAGTTACAGCTTGATGCATACAATTTATTTGTTGGGTTAAATAATCCGAAACGGAATTGGCAGACAGGCTGCCTTCATATGGTTTTTCCATAGCTTTTAGCTTCGTTGCTGTTGATCATCGTTGAAGCAACAATGCTGTGCATCACGCACAGGTATTGCTGCTGTTTTATCTACATCGTTTTCCCTTACCGGGTTACGATTATTTTTCTTCCTTCTGTACGAAAATGCACTTCGCCGGTCAGCTCCAACAGTTGGAAAACCCGCTCTACTTCTTCGTTGCGGGTAAGCTGCCCTGTAAAATGCAAATCCACATTGCCCCGGTATTCTACTTCTACATTGTACCAGCGGGCCATTTGCCGCAGAATGGTTTTGAGGTCGGCGCTTTTAAACTGGAACCGGCCATTTTTCCATGCTACTGCTTCTTCGGTATCGGCATTGTCTACTATGCGCAGCTGGCCGTTTTTACCCACATTCGATTGCTGGCCCGGGCTTAGGTACCGGCTGGCCTGCTCAGCAGTTTGCCCCGCCACACTCACTTTTACTTTACCTTCCAGCAGGGTGGTTTTCACACTCGCTTCATCATCATACGCATTGATATTGAAATGCGTTCCCAATACTTCTACCCTGCTATTGCCGGCCTGTACTATAAAAGGCTGATGTTCATTTTTGGTGACTTCAAAGTAGGTTTCACCAGTTATGGTTACTTCCCGCATAGCACCTGTAAATACTACCGGAAAACGAATAGATGACGCTGCATTGAGCCACACTTTGGTGCCGTCTGACAGCGTTACCTGATACTGCCCGCCCTTGGGTGTGCTGATGGTATTGTAAAAAGCTTCATCGTTTTCAGTGATGATTTTGCCATTGATGTGATACGCCAGCAAACCGTTGTCTAGCTTTTCAACCTCAATATTGCCCTGCTGACTCAACACACCGTTCGATGCACTATCCAATACAATGGTGCTGCCATCGGCCAGCGTAAGTATGGCTTTGTTGCCACCAGGTACAATTTGCACCGGTACGGGCTTGGGCTGCACTGCCACGGCTGGTGAAGCCGATGGTGGTTGCTGCGCAAAAAAAAGGTAGTAGACCGTGCCTATCAACCCCATGAGTAGCACCGCAGCAGCGGCAGCCACCCAAGGGCGGCTGCGCTTTCGATTGCTTGTGGTATGATAACCTGTTGTCTGTAAAATTCTTTGTTGTAACCGTGCTTCTAATCCGGCCAAATCGGCTGCAGAAGCCAGCGGAATTTCCGCCTCGCTGTCATCGAAGGAGCGGTACCAGTTATTCAGTTCCGCTACCTCTTCGGGGCTGGCAGTTCCCTGGAGATATTTCTCAATTAAAGCTTCTATGTGAGCAGGCGTTGGCATCGTTGTAATAGAATAAGTATGCCGCAGAAAGGGTATCCCCCACGGCACATGAAAAAAAAGTAGGTGATTAGAAAAAGAGGAACAAAACCAGCATCATAAAGAGGCTGCGGGTAGCCACACGCAACTGGCGCAGGGCTTTGGTGAGTTGGTTTTCCACCGTTTTGGGCGATAGCTGCAATACCCGGGCAATCTCTTTTACCGGCATGCCGGCTTCGCGGCTATACTTAAAAATGAGGCGGCACTTTTCGGGCAGTTTTTCTACCTCCTCGGCAATGCGGGCCAGTAGCTGGCGCTGCTGCATCCGTAGTTCCACCTCATCATTAATCGCTACAGTTGCCGGTGCCTGTTGCAGCAACTGCTGCTGGCGGGCCTGCTGTTTCAGGCGGGTGAGCACCATGTATTTGGTGGCTACCGCCAGGTAATTTTCGATGGTTTGAATGGCCGCTTCTGTGCGGTTGGCCCATAGGCTGGCAAACACATCATGCACCACATCTTCGGCCAAAGCACTGTCGTGCAGGCGGTTAATGGCAATGGCAAACATCTTTTGCCAGTAGCGGCGGTAAATTTCAGTAAACGCCTCCGCATCATCCTGCTGTAGCAGGCGAACAAGTTCATCGGGTGTATATGTGCTGTACAGTGCGGGCATGGCAATCTCACCGGGAATCTGCAATAATCTTTGCTTGCGGTGGCCCAAAGTTAGTGGAGGATTTGGCGAAAGCACCAAATTTGGTTGGCTACAAAATGACAGGTGGCACCTCTCTCTGGAAGCATTGGGTGAAATCAATAAATAAAAAGCAATTGCAAAAAAGCGAAACGCCATTCAACCGGAAATAACCTGTAGGTTGAATGGCGTGTAGACAGGTTTCTTTTTTCCTGCGTTTATAATTTACCACATAATGCGGAGGCTATGGACGGCAGTATTTGATTGAAGGGTAACAATGCCGATGCTGCCCTTGGGCAAACTATTGGGCAGGGTAACCATATTGGAACCGCTGTTCAACATGATAGTTTGTGCTGCCAGCACTTTTCCATCCACACTCATGCATTTGATGCTGGCTTTTTCGGGCACATCGCTACAGGCCGACAGCTGTATGCGCTGTGCAGTTGCACTCAACAGCCACAAGCCTTTTGCTTTGGCATCAAACTTTACCGCCACGCTGGCAGAATAGGTAAAACTGCCATCGGCATCCACAATTTTTAGTTTGTAAAAATTAGTACCCACCGTTGGTTGCCGATCTATAAACTGATATTGAGTAGCCGCATGGCTATTACCCGTAGCGTTTACTTTACCAATAGCCGTAAAGTTGTTGCCATCGGTAGATTTCAATACTTCAAAAAACTTGCTGTTTTGCTCTTGTGCTGTAGTCCATTTTACTTCAATTTGTTGCTGCCGCAGTGCTGCAGCAATCCCCATAAGTGATACCGGCAACGAACCGCTGGGTTGAATAACGAGCCGGTCTGTAATGGGTGCATTCGTAAGCTCAATGGTGTTTTCTCCCGCCAGTAAATTCAGCGGAAATTGCACCGAACCTGGCGAGCCGCCCGATCCGCATGCAACACCGCTGGCAGTAAGGGCAATATTTTCTGCCGTACCGTGGTTAGTTCGTACCGTTACATTTCTACTAGTGGTAGAAAAATAATGCAATGTGACATTGTACGTACCACTGGCAGGCACATTGAGCTGTAAGAAAGACACCTGATTGGTACCCGTAACAGCAGCTACCATTCTACCGCCGGATGCAGTAGCACAATTGGAAGCTGTCGGTCCAAACAAATATGCGTTTTCAGCTTCCAGAGAAACGTTTACGTCAAAATTCAACAGCTCGGTATTGTCGTAATTTTTGGTGATGGCTGGCGTAGAAGCGGCAAAGTTTTTATAAGCAGCTCCTATCGGTGTTATGTTGCCCGAACCATCAACCGGAGGCAGTGCCGGCGGAAAGAAATAAGCATACCGCTCCACAAATGGCTGCGCTTCTAACCAAGGCAATGCCAATTGTATAAATGCTTCATGCGTAGCTGAAGTAGTATTTCTGTTGGCATTAAATTCAGTAATCCAGATGGGTTTACCGTATATGGCATATATACGATTGATGTAGGTTTTGAATCTATTAAAAACACTGTTTGGATCGGGTGCGGTATTGCCGGTGTTTAAATAGCTGCCCCAATCGTACCAGTGCACTGCCATATAATCTACTTTGGTATTGGCCTGCCGGGTACCCGCCATAAAATTGGTAAGCCACACGTAAGCCTGGCTTTCGGTAGGTGCCGGCGAGCCTAATCTTAAACCCGTTTTTTGCAACTCTCTGTGTGCTGCAACGGCTTCAGCTACGGGTATGTTGGATTGATCCGCATTATCTGGCTCATTGAAAGAAAGCAGATGTGTAACATCGGGCTTATTGATGTAGTTAGTGGTATTTACAGGATTGGTAGCCCCTTGCTTACCCCAACTCATCAGCGCATACTCACGGCCGGCAAGGCTTACATCGCTGGCACCCCAATCATAAAACCAAGAAACATCCAACTGATCGATATGCGCATTGTTTTGCAAGCCCACACCTTTTTTCAACGTATTCCGAAAAGGTAATACCCGGATAAAAGATACTTTGTCATCCAACTGCATATTCAGGTTTACCGTTACATTGCTGATGGCAGCAATGAATGTGTAAGCAGCCCCTGTGCCGTCTTCATTTTCTGCAAGAGTGGCCATGTACCCCTGCTGCAGTTCAATGGATGATATGGCATCGTTGAGCCCGCCAGGAATGGCCGCTCCTGTGTAAATAGTACTGACATTACAGGTGGCTGAAGTACCAGATTGCCCCGCATTAGTATAAACAACCAATTGAGAGAATGCAGGATGCAAACATCCCAACAAGCCTATCAGCAAAATAAATCTCATACTCAACCTGTTTTGCAATATCAAATACCTGCTATACACATCACGTGCACCGATTTCAGTAGATAATCCAGCCGTAAATTATTGAACCACCTTTAGTGTTGCACGTTCCGCATTGGGAGACATAATGCTGATAACGCCCATTTGCTTTGCCATGCCCTGCACCGGAATACGAATCATGTTGTCGCCGGCTTGCAAGGCCACCTGGCGGCTGTACAATACACGACCCTGCATATCGGTAAAGCTTACAGTGCCGGTTCCATTTTCAGTGGCTTGTATAGCCAATACAATTTCTTCGCTTGACTGAGCTACCATACGCAGCACTTGCTTTTGCTGCGCCGCATTTACCAAAATTGTTTTGTGCATTTTGGCAGTACCGTCTTTGTCTACCTGCTTTAGTTGGTAATAATTGGCACCATGCAGCGGCTGCTGATCTGTAAACTCATACTTGTTGAGCGATACAGGATTAGCCACTGCATTCACCTTGCCAATCAACAGAAAACTTCCGTCCCGGCCGGCACGGTATACTTCAAATTGCTTATTGTTTATTTCGTTGGCAGTAGCCCACAACAGCTTGACAGCTTCTTTAACAACCTGGCCCTTGAAGCTTACCAATGTAACCGGCAATTGCGCAGCACCCTGAATGCTATTGATAACGATGGGAGCTGTAGAGTCGCCTGCAGGGCTTGCCGTTGCTACACCATTCCATTTACCATCAGTGCTGGTATTGGCAGCTGGTGCATTAGAAAGTGGAACCAATGTTCCATCTGTATTATAAAAATTGATAGCTTTTACTCCCCCGGTTAATGAATTGGGTATGATAGCAGCCCAGCTACCGCTGACGCCATCTACGGCAGGGTACAGTACCGGGTTTACCCAAATATTTCCTTCATTTAAGTTTCCTGTAACTGTGTTGTTGTTGTTTTCAGTAAAAGTGCTGTATAGAGGGCGACCTGTACCAGCTTCGTTGTCGTAAATAGCAACCATTCTTTCGTTGCCCACATCAGAGGTACCTATTAAACCAGTACATCCACTACTACCAGCTACGCTTGAGTAATCAAGCAATTTAATGGTTGATGTAGTTCGGAACGTTTGTGTGATTGATGTAGTAAGGCCAACGTTGATGTAAAAGTAAACATCACCACCATTAGGCTGCTGACCTGCTGCGGCGGCAGTTCCAATGGGCACGGTAGCAAACCAACCTGTGTACTCTCCGGCAGCATCGGTTGTAAACTTGGCATGGCGGGAAACACCAGATGTAATCAACGTATCACCAATAAGTTCTGATGAGTTGATTGCTTTAACAGCAGTGTAACCAGTTATAAATCCAGCAGTACCCGAACCATTGTTAATTCTGTACATGGGCCCGGGTGCCTGAGTTGTCAACGATGGATTGTTGCTAAGCCCCACCATGTAGCGGTAAGTGGTATTGGCGGTAAGACCGGAAAGCTTTAAGCGAACCACAAACGGCAACCTGTTGGTGTTGGATATTGAAGTTCCTCCGTAGTAGGCATACTGAGGCAGCACCAATTCATCAGTAACAGGGATGAGCGTTTGTGCCTGCGCAAAAGAAAAAGCACTCAATAAAGACAAACAAACAGCGTAGAGTTTTTTCATAATCAGCAATCCTTTAAGTTTTTAGTTGAAAGGGGAAATCCTTGCGTATCCATAGCCAAATTCCAGATAAGTCTGGTACGCCGCATGAAGATAGACAGGGGACATTCTTCGATTAATCGGCCAAAACCAAATTGAATGATACACACCCAAAAACTGCATTATTCACCCCCTATGTAAAAATGCCCTTCGATGCCTTCCATGCCGTTGAGCAAACGCTGCCGAAGGTTGTTTATCACATGGCCTTCTATCCTGCAGATTGGCTAAACAAACCATGTATAGCCGCTTCGAAAACGTTTCCGTGAATTGTTGAAAACAGAAGCACCGGAGAAAGCGAAGCAAGTATGGGATGAAATATCTTCACCGCTGTATGTCATATTTTTTCGCAATACA
>JADLHL010000080.1 GCA_020848815.1 Chitinophagaceae bacterium
GCTTTGCAGCATGGCCTCGTTTAAGCAGCATGCCGTGTTTGGTTTTTGGAAGGCGCCGCTCATGAAAGATCCGGTGCTGCAGCAAACAGCGGCATCCGAAGTAGCCATGGGCCATTTGGGCCGACTCACTTCCCTGCAAGACCTGCCCTCCGATGCACAACTCACCGACTGGATAAAAGAAGCGATGGCGCTGAATGACCAAGGCATCAAGCTGGCCAAAAAGCCTGCCGAAAAAGCGCCGGTAGCAGTGCCCGCTTACATTACCGAAGCCATGCAGCAACAACCACAGGCACTGGCCGTATGGGAAGCTTTTGCTCCCAGCCATCGCAAAGAATACGTGCAGTGGATTACCGAAGCCAAAACGGAAGCCACCCGCCAAAAGCGCCTGGCACAAACCATTGAATGGGTAGCCGCAGGCAAGGGCCGCAACTGGCAGTACGAAAAGAAATGACGGCGATTAATTTTGAGCAACGTCTCCGGTACGGGACGTTGCGTAATTGAAATTATGTTAGCGTTGACGCAACGTCCCCTGCGGGAGACGTTGCTGGGAAGAAAGCAAAATGATTCCCTTTGTGCCCCTTTGTGTCTCTGTGCCTTTGTGGTTCACATGTATTTTTCCCGGAAGCTCCAGTTTTTTAATCCTGACTTTTTGGGTTCCAGCGTTCCAGTTTGGGTATACCGCTGGTGAGCATGTCGGCTAAGAAAGATGGGATGCCTTTTTGCTGTAATTTTTTGTTGGCATACTGGCGCATGTCTTCCGCCGTCCAGTCGGGTTGTACAAAAGCACCGTTTGTAAAGCAATAGCTGCAATACATATTGTTTGCTGTGCCATCGGCATTGGTGCCTTTACCTGCCGCTCTGTCGAACGGTATACCACAACTCTGACAACTATTATACTCCATAGCCACAATGCTTAAGACTGCAAATAAAAGGATAGTTATGGGTGAAAACCCCGGAAAGCATTGACAAATACTTGTAGCAACAACTAGGGTAAGTGCAACAAATGATACGCCATGGCCGCCAATGCACTACCCAGTACAGGTCCTACAATCGGCACCAGTGCATAACCCCAGTCGCTGCTGCCTTTGTGTTGAATGGGTAGCAGCATGTGGGCAATGCGGGGACCCAAATCACGGGCGGGGTTGATGGCATAGCCGGTGGCACCGCCGAGGCTCAGGCCAATGCCCAATACGAGTAAAGCAACGGGCAAGGCATCGAGGGCACCGAGGCTGCTGGCGGGTGATGCTATGTGCAGCACACCAAACACGAGAGCAAAAGTGCCGATCATTTCAGTAAGCATGTTCCACCCGAAACTACGAACTGCAGGAGCGGTGCAAAAAGTAGCTTTGATGGCGCCGGCATCGGTGCTGGCATCGTATTGTTTTTTATAGGTGAGCCACACCAGCAGCGAACCGGCAAACGCTCCGGCTATTTGTGCCAGCAGGTAGCCACCCACTTTGCTCCAGGCAAACTTGCCTAAATACGCCAACGCCAAAGTAACAGCCGGGTTGAGGTGGGCACCGCTTTCGGCAGCACTTACATACACGCCGGTAAACACGGCCATGGCCCAACCAAACGTGATGACAATCCAACCGGCACCGCCGGCGTATGTTTTTTGCAAAGAGGTATTGGCAACTACACCATTGCCCAATAAAATAATAAGTGCTGTTCCAATGAACTCGTACACGATGGCTTGCATAATCGTTGGCTTTGCGGATGAATATACAG
The DNA here is from genome assembly GCA_020848815.1 of Chitinophagaceae bacterium. Taxonomy (GTDB): domain Bacteria; phylum Bacteroidota; class Bacteroidia; order Chitinophagales; family Chitinophagaceae; genus Phnomibacter. Next base: position 1,729 of record JADLHL010000080.1, read on the forward strand.
CCAAATGCAATGAGAAGTACGAAGGGAGAAGTACGAGATACGAAGGAGCACAAACGATGTATGAGAGTCTGCAGTTAGCAGTGGGCAATTTGCAGGGCAGCCGTTCTTTTCCTGCAAACTGCAAACTGCAAATTGCAAACTGATTGTTTGTTTCCGAAGCTAGCATTGACTCCTTTCCACTTTCTTATTCTTTATTGCTTATTTCTTATTCCCTCTTTATTCCTTTGCAGCATGAAGCCATTGATTATTTATTGCTACGATGCCTACTGCGGCTGGTGTTATGGGTTTAGTCCCGTTATTAAAAAAGCATTTGAAAACCTTCGGGACCAAATTGATTTTGAAGTGCTGAGCGGCGGTATGATACCTGCGGACAGCCCGGTACCCATCGAAAAAATGGCGGGCTACATTGCTGGTGCGTATAAAAATGTAGAAGAGCTCACAGGCATTCAGTTTGGCGAAGACTATCTGTGGCACATCAATAACCCCGATTTGAGCGACTGGGTGATGAGCAGCGAAAAACCCGCCATAGCGCTGAGTGTTTTCAAAGAATATTATCCGGCCGATGCGGTGCTGTTTGCCGCCGATTTGCAATACGCCCTGCACTACGAAGGCCGCGACCTCTGCGACGACGAGGCCTACCGGCATTTACTGCATAAATACAATATCGATGCAGATGAATTTTACAGCAAACTGAAAAGTGAAGAATACAAGGAGAAAGCCTACTACGATATGGCGCTGTGCAAGCAGTTGCAGGTCACTGGTTTTCCGGCGGTGCTCATGCAGGTAAGCGATGGCAAGTTTTATCTCATTGCCCGTGGCTACACCAGCTATGAAGATTTGACGCAACGCATTGCCAACGTGCTGGCCGAAAACCAACCTGCCTGATATGCCGCTTCAGCAATTACAAGAACTGTGGCAACTGCCCAAAGAAGAACACGAAAGCGACACCTACCGTGAAATTCAGGAAGGCATCGTGTTCAAGGGGCACAACCTATGGTTACTGTCTGCCGCCATGGTTATAGCCTGCATTGGGCTCAATGCCGGCAATAGTGCCGCCATCGTTGGTGCCATGTTGATATCGCCACTCATGGGCCCGGTGATTGGGTTTGCCTTTGGCATCAGCATTCAAAGCCGCAGCATGATGCGGCTGAGTGTACGCAACTGGCTGGTAATGGTGAGCACCAGTTTGCTGGCCTCATCCTTGTTTTTTGTAGTAACGCCCTTTCATTACAGCACCAATGAACTGCGCAGTTTTACGGAAGGAACCATCTTCGATGTAATGCTGGCTTTTGTAGGCGGCATTGCGGGTTTCATTGGTATCATTCGCAAAGAAGCCGTGAAAGTAATTGCCGGTGTGGCGGTGGCAACAGCCTGTATTCCGCCACTGTGTACAGCCGGCTATGGCATTGCCACTTTGCAATGGAAATTTTTCCTCGGCGGCTTTTATTTCTTTCTCATCAACTGTTTTTTTATAGGGCTCGGTACCTGGCTTACCAGCACCCTGCTGGGCTATGCACATTTTTACAAAGGCCACCTGCCCAACCGGCGCAAGCTAAGTGGTTGGATGACTTTGATAGGTGTGGCTTTGCTGGTACCCAGCATTTGGCTGGCATTTCAAAAATGGACCAGCCAACGCTTTGAATACCGGGTAAATACCTATGTCGAAAACATTCAGGCCGCCTTCCCCGATTTGGTGATTGTACGGCACAAAGCATTCCGGCAAAACGACGAACAGTTTGTCGATATCTCTTTGCTCAATGATAGTACGGATGTAGCCGGCACGGTGCTGGATGCGGCCAACAGCATGGACAGCAGCATTCACGTCATCTGGCATTTTGCGCCAGATAAAGCCAGCCGCGAAGCGGCCAAACTGCGGCAGGAAATGAAACGCATGGATAGTGTACTGCGCCGGCAAGATTCTTTGTTGCGAACCATACAATCACCTTAGGGTTTGTGCATTGAGCAATATCATTGTTCCTTTTTATCATTACATACAACTTGCAGCATTATGATCGTAACCGTTACACTCAATCCGTGCATTGATAAGAGCTCGAAAGTGGAGAAGATGAAGCCAGAAAGCAAGCTGCGCTGTGCCGAAGTGGTACACGAGCCCGGCGGTGGTGGCATCAACGTGAGCAAGGCACTCAAAAAACTCGACACGGCTTCTTTTGCTTTGTTTCCGGCGGGTGGCCACAACGGCGCCATGCTGCAAAGCCTGCTCAAAAAAGATGGCCTGCTGCACCATGCCGTAAACACCGAGGTAGAAACCCGTGAAAACTGGATAGTGCTGGAAACTTCCACCAACAACCAGTTCCGGTTTACGTTTCCAGGTTTGTCGGTAGAAGAAAAAGCCATTGTAGCCCTCATCGACGATATCAAAGCTTTTGCCCCTACCTACATTGTAGCCAGTGGTAGTTTGCCGCCGGGGCTGCCGCCGTATTTCTATGGCCTCATTGTAAAAACGGCCAATGCTCTGGGTGCCAAATGCATTGTGGATACTTCTGGCGAAGCACTCGAAGCACTGCGGGGCCGCAATGCCTTTCTCATCAAACCCAACATTGGCGAACTCTGCAAGCTGCTGGGTAAAGACTACATCGACAAGGCGGATGTGCCCCATGCCGCCCGGCAGGTATTGCACGATGGTTTTGCAGAAATGGCTGCGGTGTCCATGGGTCCGCTGGGAGCCTGGCTGGTGACCAAAAGCGAACAGTTTTTTGCCCCTGCCCCAGAAGTGCCCAAGCGCAGTACCGTAGGCGCCGGCGATAGCATGGTGGCAGGCATCACCTACATGTTGCAAAAAGGCGGTAACCTGCTCGATGCCATCAGCATGGGTGTGGCCTGCGGTTCGGCAGCTACGATGAACGAAGGTTCACAACTCTTCAATGCAGAAGATGCTCGCAGGCTGTACCATGAGGTAAGGCAAAACGTGTAAAAATTGTTGAAGAGGAATGGGCAATGTTCACTCTTCCTCCTTCTCCAAATATTCTATATCTCCCAAGTCCTTGTGTCTGCCTGCAGCTTTTTTGGCAGTAATTAAATGATTGTAATGCACCACTTTAATCGTTAAATCATCATCGTTGAAAACAGTGGCCATGCAATAACATTCTTTAAAGTCAAGACCACCCATTTTTGTCATGATATCAATGGCAACAGGTTTTCGACCAAAGCGAAAAACGTCAATATCAGTATGATGCAAGAACCGCTCCTCAGTCATATCAAACATGGGCATCCCAAATTGAGCAAAAGCTTTTTGTAGTCGTTGAAAATTGGCAGCATCACGGTTTACCCATATATCCATATCACCTGTGGTTCTAGGGTATCCGTGTAAAATAACGGCATACCCTCCCACCAGCAAGTACTCAACATGTTGATTGTTGAGGGCATGTAGAAATTCCCGGAAATCCTGATTGAAAATATTACCCATTGTGCTGCCGCATTTCAAAATGAGTTCTGTCCATTTTAGGTGGGTCGTTCAACGGAAAATTATAGGCGATCGCAATAAGCCGGTTTGCAATCAATAATCTTTCCTTCCATGTATGGTCGTGAAACTGACTGATTGTTTTGTCTGCCTCTTCAAAACTTAAAGCAGCAAATGCAGTTCTGTCTAATCGTATATCAGTATTCATAAGTTGCGAATTGTATTGAATAAATAAATGTACCAGCAATTTCAGCATCTTTAGAAACTTCATGACTGTGAATGCAGTAAATGATGAAATCCATATAAGCATTGCCACACATTTCAAACCCCGTACTTTGCAGCAAATGATTGCTTGTATGCAAGGCAAAAAATGGCTGCTACTCTTGGTAGCATGCGGTGCCGTATTGCTGGCCTCCGCTCAAAAAAATGATAAGGCGCTGGAAGAAGCCCTGCTGAAAATGACGCAAGGTTTCAAAGGCGATATCGGCTTTTACATCAAAAACCTGAAGACCGGCAAAGTAGCCAGTTACAACGCCGATACGGTGTTTCCTACAGCCAGTATTGTAAAAGTGCCCATACTGGTAGGCATACTCGACAAGCTGGAAAAAGGCGAACTCAATTACCACGATCAACTGACTTATGCCGATTCGCTGTACTATGCCGGCGTAGATATTTTGGGCTCGTTTAAAGACGGCGAAAAAATTGAACTCAGCAAGGTCATCATGCTTATGTGTACCACCAGCGACAACACGGCCAGCCTGTGGTTGCAACAGCTGGCCGGCACGGGCACCCGCATCAACCAGCTGATGGATGAACTGCGCCTGCCCAACACCAAAGTAAACAGCCGCACCCCCGGCCGCGAAGAAATCCGCAAGCAATATGGCTGGGGCCAAACCACCCCTGCAGAAATGGCCACGCTTTTTGAAAAAATGCTGCTACGGGAAGTGATCAATGGCCATGCCAGCGATAAAATGATGCGCATACTGGGCCGCAACTATTGGGACGAAGAAGGCCTGAGTAAAATTCCGCCCGGTGTATTTGTGGCCA
>JADLHL010000081.1 GCA_020848815.1 Chitinophagaceae bacterium
CAGATAACATTGTGGTATGGTTTAAAGATGCCCAACTATTGTATGGCGGCTGCCTCATCAAAGGCCTCGACAACGAAACCCTTGGCTACATGGGCGATGCCAACGCAGCTGCCTACTTCAGTACACTGAAAAATGTGCAGCGTAAATGCAGGGGCGTTCAACACATCGTGCTTACCCACAGCGATGGCACTACCACCCGCAGCCTGAAGCATTCATTACGGATGGCAAAACAATTAAATCATTAGCAAACGAGCCAATTAGCTAATGAATACATCAACTAATTGGCTCACACTTTTTGTAAAGTTCATCCGTACAGGCTTACAAGTTTCCTCTCGCCTCTTGCTCTCTTTCAATCGCTTCAAACAAGGCTTTAAAATTGCCTTTGCCAAAGCTCTTGGCACCCTTGCGCTGAATGATTTCGAAGAATAAAGTGGGTCTGTCTTGTACGGGCTTGCTGAAGAGTTGCAACAAGTATCCTTCATCATCGCGGTCTACCAAAATACCGAGTTCCTTGAGTGGCTCGAGGTCTTCATCAATGTGCCCAACACGGCTGAGCAAGTCATCGTAATAGCTGGTAGGCACTTGCAAAAAATCTACCCCACGGCTGCGCAATTCCCGAACCGTAGTTACAATATCGTTGGTAGCGAGTGCCACATGCTGGCAACCTTCACCGTCGTAAAATTCGAGGTACTCTTCTACCTGGCTTTTCTTTTTGCCCTCAGCCGGCTCGTTGATGGGAAACTTAACAAAGCCATTTCCGTTGCTCATAACCTTGCTCATCAAGGCAGAGTACTCGGTGGAAATATCGTTGTCATCGAAGCTGAGGATATTGCGGAAGCCCATTACATTTTCGTAAAAGCCTACCCACTTGTTCATTTGGTTCCAGCCCACATTGCCTACACAGTGGTCTACGTACAACAGGCCGGTATCGGTAGGCGCAAAATGCGGATTGCTCCAGGCACGGAAGCCGGGCATGAATACACCGTTGTAGTTATTACGCTCCACAAATACATGCACAGTATCGCCATAGGTATGAATGCCGCTAAGCACCACAGTACCCGCATCATCGGTGAGGGTTTGCGGCTCCATGTAGCTTTGGCCCCCACGGCTGGTGGTTTGCTGCCAGGCATCGGCCGCATCATTTACCCGCAGTGCCAGGGTTTTCACGCCATCGCCGTGCTTATACACATGATCGGCAATGGGATTGCCAGCCCGCAAAGGCGTGGTAAGCATGAAGGTGAGTTTGTGTTGGCGCACCACATAGCTCACTTTGTCCTTCACGCCGGTTTCGGGGCCGGCATAGGCCAGCGCCTGAAAGCCAAAAGCACTCATATAAAAATGAGCGGCCTGCTTGGCATTGCCCACATAAAATTCAACGTAATCGGTGCCTTGCAGGGGCAAAAAATCGTGGATGGCAGCATCCTGCAAACGGCTTTGTACAGCAGTTTCCATATCAATACAGTTTTGAATCAGTCAGTGAAAAAGAGAATACAATAAAACGGCCCACTTCAACGGGGCTGGCAATAGCAGGGTGCTATCGGGCATCCATGGCCAGTGTACTGATGAGGTAAATGTATTCGTGGGCAAGCATGTTGCAAAAATAAAAGCAGAAGAGATTAGCAAACAAGCCCTGTGGGGAAATACAACATTCTATTGAACCACCATTTCAGTAAGGGCACACAAGTAGCACTAAGGGATTAGTAGTATGCAATCAACAGTTTGCAGTTTGCAGGGCTTGCGTTTGATTTTTTGAACCATGAGGGCTCGAAGTCTTGATAGCTATCGGGAGCACAAAGGGAAACGACGATTTTTGGTTCAAAAGTTCACAGCATTCATCATTCCCAATTCCTCATTCATCATTTCCCCCCCGACTTTCTTATTTTCTGTTTCTTATTCTTTATTTCCTCAATTCAGGCTCCTGAAATCCACCGGCACCAGCTTGCTTACGCCAGCTTCCTGCATGGTTACGCCATAAATCACATCCACCGCACCCATGGTTTGCTTGTTGTGGGTGACAATGATGAACTGGCTGTTTTCGCTGAATTGGCGGATCATGTTGGTAAACTTACCTACGTTGGCATCGTCCAGCGGGGCGTCCACCTCATCGAGGATACAGAACGGCGCCGGCTTAATAAGGTAAATAGCAAATAGCAATGCCGTAGCGGTCAGTGTTTTTTCACCACCACTCAGTTGGGTGATAGATGATGGTCGCTTGCCCTTGGGCTTCGCCAAAATGTCGATGCTGGTTTCGGCCAGGTTCTCCGGATTTTCCAGAATCATGTCGCAGGTGTCCTCTTCGGTAAAGAGGGCCTTAAAAACCTTCTGGAAGTTTTCCCGCACTTTATTAAAGGTTTCCAGAAACTGCTGATTCGCTGTTGCCTCCACTTCCTGAATGGTTTGCAACAGGCTTTCCTTGGCATCTACCAGGTCGTTCTTCTGTTCCAGAATGAATTCGTAGCGCTTCTTCATTTCCTGAAAAGCTTCGATGGCCGTGGGGTTTACTTCACCCAGATTTTCGAGGCGCTTCTTCATCCGGTCTACCTGTGCCTGCAGATCTTCCTGAGGTGTTTCGCTGGTACGGGGCTGGTCTATCACCTCTTCAATGTTGATTTTGAACTCCACATCGAGGCGTTCTTTCATACCGGCTAATTGCAACTTCAGGTTGTTCAGTTGGTCTTTTATTTCGTTGAGCAGATGGTCGATGTGCTCACGGGCTTTGGTTTTGTGGCGCAGTTCACTCTCCCGCTCCTGCAAGTGGTTGCGGTGGTTGTAGTATGCCTGGTCAGCTTCGTTGAGGGCTTTTTCGTCCTCCTCTTTTTTCCGCATCAGTTCTACCAATTCGCCGTTCAGCACTTCGAGGTTGTCGCGGTTGCTAATCATTAGCTCCGCCGCCTGGCTCAGTTGGGCAGTGCTTTCGTCTATCTGCTTTTCGAGGTTGAATACCTGCTGCTGTTTAAAGTTGAGCTCCTGTTCCAGCGAGTTGATTTTGCTTTGCTGGCGGGTAAGGTTGAGGTTGCCCTCGTTGTATTGCCCGGCTGCCTGCTGGTATTCAGCTTCAGCCAGTTTGTAAAAGTCTTCCCGTGTTTGAATGGTGGCCAGCAATTGCTGCAGTTCTTCATTCAGCACCATCAGCTTTTCCCGCACATCTGCAATGGCTTCCTGCTGATCCAACAGCTGCACTTGGAAATTTTCGATACGACCAGCGGCACTGCTTTGCGAGGCCAGCAGGTTTTCCCGTTTGTTTTGAGCCGCAAAAACGGCATTGGTCAGTTGTAATATTTCTTGCTCGGTTTGGCGGATGGCACTTTCTTTCAACTGTTCGTTGAAGCCCAGCACTTCAGCATGCTTTTTACTAATTCGCTGCTTCAGGTCATCCACTATTACCGACTGACTTTCAATCTCTTTCTGCAGTTTTTCTAAATTCTTAGCCCGGCCAATTTTCTTGCCTTCAAACAGGCCTACGCTACCGCCAGTCAGGGTGTATTTGCCCTTTACATACTTGCCCGATTTTTCGAGCACAATATGACCGCTGCTGTTTTCCAGCACTGATTCATCTTCGGCAATGAACACATTGCCCAGCAAGTGCAGGGCCAGGTTGCGGTAGCGGGCATCCACTTCTATCACATCCATGGCTGGTATGGCCCCGGGTAAAAACAGGCCATGTGCCGTATTGGTATTGCGGCGGTCGCTTTCTACAAAGGCATTAATCTGGTCGAGCAAAAAGAAGTTGGCCTTTCCTTTCTGGTTGGCATCCAACAGATTAACCGCCTGCATACCTTCTTTCAGGTCGCCCACCACATAGTAGTTGAGGTAGGGCTCCAGCACATTTTCTACCGCGGCACGGTACTGTTCCTTTACATAGATAATGTCGCTGAGGATGGGCGAATGGTGGTTCCAGTTGGCATTGTTGTGCAAAAACTTCACCGAATCGGGGTACCCCTCCATGCTGTCAATCAGGCTTTTCAGCAGGTCGAACTCGTTCTTTTTCTGATCGAATTTGCGGTTTTCTTCAATCAGCTGGCTGCGGAGCTTCTCCATTTCGCCCTGTCCGGCCAAAATTTGCTCTTTGGTTTGCTCATGCTGCTGGCGCAACTGCTCCAAAAACTGCTTTTTATCTCTTTCGTCGGCTTCCCGCTCTTCTTTTTCCCGTTCTACTTTTTGAATCTCAGACTTCCGCTGCTCCTGCTCATCCTGCAATTGCATGATGCTGCGCTGCAGGTTGGCAATAGAAGTATCGGCCACAGCCACCTGCTTTTCGGCGTCAAACTGCTGCCGCTGCAGGCCCTGGAGTGAGGAGCGGCTTTCATCGAGTTCGGCCCGGCGGGCATCGTACACCGACCGCTTTTCTTCCAATACTGTTTTCAGCTCATCGAGCTGCTGCTGAATACCACCCAGCTTTTCCTTTTCGTCGGCCATCATTTCCTGCGTGTGCAGCACACCATCCCGCAGACTTTCCAGCTGACCTTCACTTCTTTGCAAAAAGTCCTTGAGGTTCTCTTCTTTCTCCGACAAAAACTTGAGCTGTTGCTGGGCCAAATTCTTATCATTTTCCTTCAGGCGAAGGTTTTGGAGCATCTGATTGAAAGCCTGCTGCATGCTTTGCAGCGCTTTTTCCTGCTCTATAAAGCCCAGCCGATCGGCCTCGATAGCCGCTTCTTCGGTCGCAATGGTAGCCTCCAGCTCAGTACGCTTATCGGTTTCGGTTGCTTGTTGCTCATTCAGATCTTTATACTGTACATGAAACCCTTCCAGCGCAGCCTTGGCCAGTTCAATGCTTACCTCCCGGTAGTCCTTTTTGATTTCATAATATTTTTCCGCCTTTTTAGCCTGATTTTCAAGAGCTTTCAGCTGATTGTTAATTTCGAATAACAGGTCTTCAATACGGGCCAGATCCTGTTCAGTCGCATCCAGCTTCAGCTTGGCTTCCTTTTTACGGGTTTTGTAAATGGAAATACCAGCCGCCTGTTCCAGCATTTTCCGGCGGCTGTTGTCTTTGTCCTTGATGATGTCATCTACCATGCCCAACTCAATGATAGCGTAGCTGTCGGTAGAAACACCGGTATCCAAAAACAGGTTGTGGATGTCTTTCAGGCGACACTGCACGTCGTTCAGTCGGTATTCGCTATCTCCATTTTTGTAAAAACGGCGGGTGATGGTAACCGTGTTGAACTCAGTTGGAAGCAGGTTGCGGGTGTTTTCAAAAGTCAGACTTACCTCAGCCAAACCGCTGGCACTCCGGCTTTTGGAGCCATTGAATACCAGGCTATCCAGGTTTTCACTGCGCAGGTTGCTTATTTTCTGCTCCCCAATTACCCAGCGAATGCTATCTACAATGTTGCTTTTGCCACAACCATTGGGCCCGATTATACCCGTAATTCCCTCATCGAAGTTTACAACAGTTTTATCAGCAAAACTTTTGAACCCTTTGATTTCCAAACTTTTAAGACGCACAGTAACTCCTTTTTTTGAATCTGTATTGGTGGGCAGCAAGCTGCTTCAGCTCCACATGGGGCAAGTTGCCAAAAATACCCGTTGGCGTTAATTTTCGCAGGGAAATCTTCCCCCAAAATTTCGATTTTATTCACGACTTATACACAGCACTTTACCCATGCTTCCGGCTACCTTTGCCTGGCAAAAAAAAAGTGAAGAATGGCAGAAGATTTATCCATCATACAAGGCAGTAAAGCAGAACAATACGAAGCGCTTATCCCTCAAATCAAAGGATTATTAGAAGGTGAAAGCAATCTGGTAGCCAACCTGGCCAATGTAGCTGCAGCCCTCAAGGAGCAATTTGGCTGGTGGTGGGTTGGTTTTTACACCGTCGACAGCGGTGAGGAACTGGTACTCGGCCCCTTTCAAGGACCGGTAGCCTGTACCCGCATCCGTAAGGGTCGTGGCGTTTGTGGCAGCAGTTGGCAGCAGGCCTCCACATTGATAGTACCCGATGTAGAGCAGTTTCTCGGGCACATAGCCTGCAGTAGTGCCAGCAAAAGTGAGATTGTGGTTCCCGTCATCAAACAGGGCGAAGTAGTAGCGGTACTGGATGTAGACAGTGAATTACTCAACCATTTTGATGAAACCGACAAACAATACTTAGAGGAAATTGTATCCTATATACCATGGCCGGAAAAGCAATAATCCGATCTGGTTTCATGGCACAATTTTCATTTATCATCGAATTTGACATTCCTTGTAAATCAATGATTTTCAATACGATGAATACTGTTTACACAACTCATGGTTCAAGCATATAACTTTCTGGCTGCCTGGCAACTCTTTCCTGAAAAATGTGATTTCCAGTTTGGCATTGCCCCAAAAAGTGGCAACTACAAAATGGAGACAGACAACAAGCAGCACCAGCTGATTGTAACCACCAACTGGGTGGCGCAGGACAACGGCGCCTTCTATAGCGAATACCGTTTTACGCCAGATGGCGAGTGGCATCCTTTCGACAATCAGGACTTGGCTGACAGTGTGATGGGCCAATTCAAAAATGCCAGCTGTCTGGAAATTCAGTTTCAGAAAGCCGAGCAAACGGTACTGACTGTGCTGAAGGAAATTATGCCCAATGGCTACCTGAAAATTACCCAAACGGGCCTCCAGCCAGATGGCGCTTCGTTTACCAACGTGGAGATGTACCACAAACAAATGAGTGTTTTGCCCTATGCTTCCTCCGTGGGCAGTGTCGCCATTAAGCCCACCGAAGAAGGGGTAATTAAACACAAGGCCCTGCTGGCCATGGAGCAGCAAACCGATATGCAGCTGGATCAAATCAGGCAGCAAATTGAACTTTTAGCCAAACAAGCTCAGGAGCTGCGCAAACGCAAAGAGCTTTCCCTGATGATTTACGATGCCCGCCTGAGTTTTCAGCCGGTGATTGGCCAAACCTATTACATGTACGAAAAGAAGGACGGCAACCACCTGCTCAGTCTGGTGAGCCCGAAAGAATGGGGCGGCAGCGGTCCTTTCAAACAATTCATATCCGCCGTGAAACTACTGGCTGACCATACCTGGGTGGAAGTAGAAATTTGAAGGCAGAAGTACGAAGTATGATGTTTGATTTCTGAATTGACTACAATTGTAGATTCAAGTTTTTCAACTTCTAAACTTTGAAACCTTGGAACTTGTGAACTTTGGCCCCATGGAAAAAACGCTCAACGTTGGTATTGTAGGTTTTGGCATGTCCGCTCAGGTATTTCATGCCCCATTTGTAACTACCCTTCCTGGTTTTCGGCTGCATGCCGTTGTAGAACGCCGCACCAATTTGGCCGCTGCCAAATATCCGGGCATCATTACCTATCGCCAGTTTGATGATTTGCTGCAAGACCCAAGTGTAGACGTGGTAGTGATAACCACGCCCAACGAAACGCATTTTCCCTACAGCCTGCAGGCGCTGGCTGCTGGCAAGCATGTGGTGCTGGAAAAGCCTTTTACCAATACCAGCGATGAAGCCCGCCAGTTGGTAGAAGCGGCCCAACAGGCCGGCACCATACTGAGTGTTTACCACAACCGTCGCTACGTAAGCGATTTTCGCACCATTGTGCAACTGCTGCAGCAGCAAACACTTGGCCCCGTGCATGAATACGAATGCCACTTCGACCGCTACCGCCCCGAGGCTAAAGCCAATGCCTGGCGGGAAGAACCCAAACCCGGCAGCGGCATTTTGTACGACTTAGGCTCACACCTCATCGATCAGGCGCTGTGCCTGTTCGGCCTGCCCAATGATATAACGGCTACGGTAAAAATGCAACGGCCCCATGCCCGCATCGACGATTATTTCGATATCCGCCTCGACTATGATTTTACACGTGTTATCCTGAAATCGGGCATGCTGGTTCGGGAAATGGGTCCGCGATATATGCTGCATGGCACCCTTGGTTCTTACATCAAAAGCGGCGACGACCCACAGGAAGCCTTGTTGAAAGAAGGTCATTTGCCCAACGGCAATGATTGGGGACTGGAGCCTACAGGTATGGAAGGTCTGCTACACACCGAGCAAAATGGAGAAGTCATCCGGCAATTGCTGCCGAGCTTGGCGGGCAATTTTGGCGACTATTACCGCAACTTATACAACAGCATTGTGCACGGTGCACCCTTGCTGGAGAAACCAGCTCATGGCTACAATACCATCCGCATTATTGAACTGGCTTTGCAAAGCAGTGCCGAAAAACGGACGCTACCAGTGAGTGGCTTGATGGATGAAACATATCCGTTCGGACTGTAGGAGCTTTTGCCTTCGGCAATTATTTCACACAACTTGTCCCGCAGCAGGCGGGAGAGTTAAGGAGGGCACGGAGAAATCTTTTGATATCTGCGAAAATCCGTTTCATCCTGCCTATCCGCGTCCCAATATTTCGCACAGAGTGCACAGAGGACTCTGAGTGTATATGGAGAGAATCTTAGAAAAATCTTTTTCATCAGACTTATCCGCGTCCTAATTTTTCGCACAGAGAGCATAGACGTAAACAGACATTTAATAAAATATCTGCGGAAATCTTGTATTCATCTTCAAAATCCGCGTCCCATCATTTCAACCCCATGCTGTGGGGAAATGCGGTAACTTACCCCAATGGAAATATTGGTAACGGGTGCTAACGGCTACATTGCGCAACGATTGATTCCGGTATTGCTGGAAGCCGGACACAGCATACATGCCGTGGTAAGAAATGCGGCCCGATTTGCTGAAGCGAATGCACACGACCGCATGCATATTTATGAAGCCGACTTGTTGCAACCTGCTTCACTTGCACATTTACCCCACTCCATAGACGTCGCATTTTACCTGGTACACTCCATGAGTGCCAACGGCGATTTTTCGCAGAGCGAAAGTGCCGCTGCGCAACATTTTGTGGATTACATCAATACAACAACGTGTCAGCAAATCATTTACCTGAGCGGCATTGTCAATGAAACGCAGCTGAGTACCCATCTCGAAAGCCGGCTACGGGTAGAAAAAATCTTGGGCAGCAGCCTTGTACCACTCACTACACTTCGGGCAGGCATCATTGTTGGTTCGGGGAGTGCCAGCTTCGAAATCATCCGCGACCTGGTTGAAAAATTACCGGTGATGATTGCTCCCAAATGGCTCAACACGTTGTGCCAGCCCATTGCCATCCGCAACGTCATTCATTTTTTGTGCGGCGTAATGTTGCAACCCGCATATTACCATCAACACTTCGACATTGCCGGGCCTGATGTACTCACTTACAAGCAAATGCTGTTGCAGTTTGCAGCTGTACGTAAACTACGGCGCAGCATCATCACCGTTCCCATCATGACACCAAGACTGTCGAGCTACTGGCTGTATTTTGTGACAGCTACCAGTTTCCCGCTGGCTAAAAATCTGGTGGATAGCATGAAGGTGAATGTGATTGCCAGTCCCAATAAACTGGCTGAAGAATTGCAGATTGAACTCATCCCCTATACAACGGCCGTTACCATGGCTTTTCAACGCATTGAACAACACATGGTGATTAGCAGTTGGATAGATTCCTTTAGTGCCAGCAATACTTCGCCGCAGCTGATGATGCAGGTGGAAGTGCCCAAGCACGGTTGTTTTCACGACATTAAATGGCGGAAAGTGGGCGACAACGAACCACAGGTACTCGACAATATCTGGAGCATTGGTGGCAAACGGGGCTGGTATTATGGCAATGTGTTGTGGCGCATTCGTGGCTTTATGGATAAGCTGTCGGGTGGTGTGGGCCTTCGCCGGGGTCGCACTCATCCAAGTGACATTAATGCCGGCGATGCACTCGATTTTTGGCGGGTACTTATTGCCGACAAACAAGAAAAGCGACTCTTGCTTTTTGCAGAAATGAAACTACCCGGTGAAGCGTGGCTCGAATTCAAACTCATGAAAAAGAACAACCAACTTTACCTGCGGCAAACGGCAACGTTTCGTCCAAAGGGTGTATGGGGCCGACTATACTGGTATAGCGTATTGCCTTTTCATGTTTTCATTTTTAATGGCATGGCCAGCAATCTGATTTCGTTTAAACCGTAGGCCCATTACTTTGCAGCATGCAGTATTACAATTCGAAAGACTGGTTGAAACCGTTGTTTCAATTTCACAAAGCAGATACATTTCGCAGATTATTGCCCATGCTTATACTGCTGGCCTTGTACACCGGCGGTGTGGCCTGGCTGGAAATGCATTACCTGAAACTGGCCAATCAGGCATATGTAAAAAATATTCCCATCATGCACCAATTGCTGGGCTTTGCCATTTCCATGCTGCTGGTGTTTCGAACCAACAGCGCCTACGACCGCTGGTGGGAAGGCCGCAAACTGTGGGGCAGCTTGGTCAACAATTGTCGCAACCTTGCTATCAAGCTCGATAGTATGTTGGCAGCAAATGATTTTGATAACCGCAATTACTGCCGCAAAATGCTGGGCCTTTTTCCGAAAGAACTGCAATTGCATTTGCAAAAAGACAGTACCCGCTACGAATTGGATGAAACCGAACATCCAGAAATCGCCTCTTTTGACCGCAACAAGCACATGCCACTACAGTTTAGTTTGGCATTGCAAAAAAGGATTCAGTTACTGTATCAGCAACAACACATTTCTGGTGACCAACTGATTACGCTCAATGCAGAGCTACAATCACTCATGGATATTTGTGGTGCCTGCGAACGCATCAAGAACACACCCATCCCCTACTCTTACAGCAGCTTCATCAAAAAGTTTATTGCAGTTTATGTAGCTACTTTGCCATTGGGTTTTGCATTTACACTGGGTTGGATAGCTATACCGGTAGTGGTGTTTATTTTTTATGTGCTGGCCAGTTTGGAGCTAATCGCCGAAGAAATTGAAGACCCTTTTGGTACCGATACCAACGACCTGCCCATGGACAAGATGTCCGACAACATCCGCAACAATGTGTATGATGTAATTAGCCTGCCTTCAAGTAAATGACGGATTGGGATTACAGCATTTGAAAAGGCGACTCATTCGCTTTACCAGCAAATCCCCGACAAGACTCTGCGACGATAGCACAAACAAAAAAATCCCCGGCAGTTCCGGGGATTTTCAATAGTAATTTCATTCACTTATTCATTCATTGACATCAATAACCTAATTGAAATCTTCTTCCGACAAATCTTCATTGTCATCGTAGTTGCCGCCGAAGTTGAGCATGCTGCCCATCAGGTCTTTGAATTCAATTTTGCCATCCAGTGTTTTTTTGCTGATGAGTGAGTAAGATGCTAAACCGTGCAGCACAAACTCCATCAGCAAAGCTGTTTCCATTTCATTACTGCGGCTAAACAGCTTGGTCACCAATGCATGCAACCCACTCACCTGATAGAGTTGATTCATCTTTTCGCGGTCGCTGGCATCTACCAACAAATCAATTTTGTTACCGGCATCAAACCAGTTGATAATTGCCCTGTAAGGATTTTCCTCTTCTTTGCCTTGCTGCGAAGCCTTGCCGGTATTGCGGCGTTTTTTTAACGCATCCGGATTGGGGAAGTATTGTACAAACAAAGAACGCATCGATTTTTCCAACAGGTTTACCGCCACCTGATACGGTCCCTCCTGCTCTCCTTCGTACACCAGTTCAATTTTGCCGGTGATGGAAGGAATGATGCCCACTAAATCGCTGATCCACACTTGTGTGGCGGGTTCGTTGTGAATGATGGCCCGACGCTCTGCGGTGCTGTAAGCATTTTCCAATGCAGAAATGGTCAAACGTGCAGATACACCACTCTTCTTGTCTACAAACTCGCTGCTGCGGGCTTCGAAAGAAATTTGCTCAATCAATCGTTTCACCAAATCACTCACGGCTACTTTCTCAGCTTGTTGTGGTAAGATGGCTGCTTCTTGTTCGGTGATGGCCAATGCTGTTTCAATACTGCGTGGATAGTGCGTCAGAATCTGGCTTTCGATACGGTCTTTGAGTGGTGTAACAATGCTGCCGCGGTTGGTATAATCTTCGGGGTTGGCGGTAAACACAAACAAAATATCCAGCGGCAACCTTAGTTTGAAACCACGAATCTGTATATCGCCTTCCTGCAAAATATTGAATAACGCTACCTGTATACGGGCTTGCAAATCGGGCAGCTCGTTGATCACAAATATGCATCGGTTGCTACGTGGAATGATACCGTAGTGCAACACCCTTTCATCAGCAAAACTCAATTTAAGGTTGGCGGCTTTTATGGGATCGATATCGCCAATCAAATCGGCCACACTTACATCTGGGGTAGCCAGTTTTTCGCCATAGCGTTGGGTACGGTGAATCCATTCTACCGGTGTGTCATCGCCTTTTTCATAAATGAGGTCACGGGCGTATTTGCTCAGCGGATTCAACGGATCATCGTTGATATCGCTGCCGGCTACAACGGGAATGTATTCATCCAACAGGTCAATCATTTGCCGTGCCATGCGGGTTTTGGCTTGGCCACGCAAACCGAGAAACAGAATATTGTGGCGGCTCAGCAAGGCTCTTTCCGTATCCGGAATAACGCTGTCTTCATAGCCCAAAATGCCGGGAAATGTTTCTTGCTTGTTTTGTATTTTCTGAATCAGATTGTCCCTGATTTCTTGCTTGATGCTCTTAGGTTGATAACCGCTGGCTTTGAGTTGGCCAATGGTGGCTATGTTGGGATGGTTACTCATAATGATGTCTGATGTCTGATATACGATGTCTGATGTCTGATATATTCTATTGTTTGCTAATTCCTTTTTTGGTGATTCGTCTTCCTTGTTGCTTGCAAACTGCCAACTGCAAACTTTACTAGTAAAGCGTCTTCCTTCTGCCACTTTCAAAATCACGGAAGATGAAAGCGCCAAGATTGTCGAGTGATGCAAAGAACGCTTTGCCGTTATTGGTTTCTGTAAACTCTGTTACAAAGCGCTGCAGATAAGGATCGGTGGCAATCATAAATGTAGTGATCGGTATTTTCAACTTCTTGCATTGGGCGGCCAGATTGAGGCAACGACTGAAAATTTTACGGTCGATGCCGAAACTGTTTTTATAATACCGCTTCCCGATTTTCAAACAGGTAGGTTTGCCATCGGTTATCATAAATATCTGCTTGTTCGGATTTTTTCTTTTGCGCAACAGCTCCATGGCCAGCTCAATACCCGCCACGGTGTTGGTGTGGTATGGTCCTACTTGCAGGTAAGGCAGTTCTTTTATTTCTACCGTCCACGCATCGTTGCCAAACACTACAATATCCAATGTGTCTTTCGGATACTTGGTGGTGATGAGTTCACTCAATGCCATGGCTACTTTTTTGGCCGGGGTGATGCGGTCTTCGCCGTAGAGAATCATGGAGTGGCTGATGTCAATCATCAGCACGGTGGAGGTTTGGGTTTTGAAATCCGTTTCGCGGATGTGCAAATCATCTTCGTGCATTTGAAAGCGTTCGATGCCATGGTTGATTTGTGCGTTGCGAATGCTTTCAGTAAAATCGATTTGCTCGAGTGTGTCACCAAACTGGAAGGGCTTTGTTTCCGGATTGATTTCATCACCAACGCCAGGCTTAAACGTTTGGTGGTTGCCTGACTTTGTTTTGCGCAGCTTACCAAAAATTTCTTCGAGGCTGCGTTTGCGAATGCTTTGTTCTGTTTTTGGTGTAATGCTGATGTTGCCTTTTTCCGGGTCTTCGGAGATGTAGCCCCGTTCTTTCAGGTCGTCTATAAAATCGCCCATGCCGTATTCGGAGTCGGTGAGCTCAAACTTGCGGTCTATCTCATTCATCCAGTTCAATGCCTCACTTACATCACCATTGGTGTACGTAAGCATTTGCATAAAAATATCCAGCAGTTGATCGAATTTACTTTTCCCATCTGCGCCTTCTTCAAACTTCAAAAACCGATGCCCCTTCATGGATGAACGCTTTTGCTCTAAATTACCTGAAAATAACACAGCAACGGCGCAATGGTTGTTGCGATAACCGAAACTTGACATGAAAATTAGTCTTCTTTCATCCGTACTTGTTGTGCTGCAATTTAGTTGTATTGGCATACTCATGTACACAGGCCCGGTTTTTCCGGCCAATGCTGCAGGCATCGTACTTTTTACATTGGCGATGGTTATAGCATTGGCAACAACTTATGCATTCCGCCAATCGAAACTCACCGTATTTCCGGAGCCGAGAAGAAATGCCACCCTCATCAGCAGCGGCATATTTGCGTACATCCGTCATCCGTATTACAGTTCGGTGTTGCTGTACGCAGCAGCTATGCTTACCGCTCATTGCAGCTACTGGCGTTTGGCTGTTGCCATCACGTTGCTACTGGTTATTGTACGCAAAATGGCACACGAAGAAAAGCTCTTGTGCCAGCATTTTACCGATTACCCCAACTACATGTTGCATACCAAAAAACTGATACCGGGTGTATGGTAAATGAAAAGCCCGTAGTGGTTTACTACGGGCTTTTGAATCGGAGATGTTGCGAGTTTCTGATGCGTTGTTTATTAGATTAGTTATCAGATTTTGAATGGTTTCACTTGAGTATTGTTACTTTCTTTTTCTTGAAAAAAAGAAAGTAACCAAAGAAAATTCAAGGCAAACCCGACGCCTCCGGCCGTTTTGCCGAGCCATCTCCTCCCCCTGCTTAACTCCTTTTCTAAAAATGAGCTTATTGAAAATTTAGCTGCTTCTTTTTTGATGATTATGAACGATTTTTTTTCGTCTTAAGTTTCTTTACTGCGCTGGTGAGTTACTGTCGCCACCAATTTTTACAGGACCTTCTACCACGGGTGCCTTGCTACGCTTCAGCACTTCTTCCATTTGGTCGAGCATTTGCAGCATCATTTGCGACCGCTGAAACTCCAACTGCATTCTTTCCAAACGCTTATCGCCAATGGCAGCAAAGTAGGCCATTTCTTCGTTCAGTTCTTTGCGAACAGCATTGCCTATTTTTTGTGCCAATGCTTCGTCGCCGGCACGGTAGGCCGCTTCCATGAGCATAAGGCTGGTTTGGTTGTGCAGTGCATACCGGCTGATTAAACCATACGGCATGTTGGTGCTGTCCATCATTTTATCTACCCGCTGCAGCAGTTTTTGTGCACTATCTTTTTGGCCTTTGTTGGTAAGGCTAATGGCCACATCGGCATAAGCCTGACGCAGGTTATTGAGGTGGCGGCGGTTTTCTTCATCAAAATAAACACCGGCAGTTTCTGCGTTGCCAAACTTAAATTCCTTCATCATTTTTTCGTAGGCCCACTCGGTGTTTACTTCATCACCGGCTACAGGCACCAGGCGGTAGGTCATACCATCGCGGCGCAAATAGTTTTGGAAACCCAGCTCATCAAACTTGCTGGTGAAGTAAATAGGACGCTTGAAATTATTAGAAGCAATAACGGCCAACACCGCCAAATCATTTTTAAACATGATTTGCTTTGGCACCTGAAACTGTACCGTATCTACCACAGCATCGGTTGCTTTTACAGTACCGTTTTTCAATACCAGATTTTTATCTACCGGCAGGTAAAAACTATTGGTAGGATAAATTGGCAAAGGCTCACCTTGTTCGGTGTACATTTTTTGCATATCAGCTGTACCTACCCAATCTTTCAAAATGCTGTACAGGTTTTGCGGGCCTTCGTAGCCTGGACGTGGCTGGTACAATGCGTAGTTGAGTTTGTCGCCTTCAATTTGTTCGGCACTCCAAATTACATCCATGGCATCGCTGGCATTTACCTTGTAGCGCAGCTGGTTGATGTACCAGTCAATACCCAACAGGCTGTAGTTAATCACCCGCACATCGCGGCGAATGCCCATCACTTCCTGTGCATACCACAAGGGGTAAGTATCGTTGTCGCCGAAGCTGAACAGGATGGCATTGGGAGCACAACTGTTGAGGTAATCCACCGCCAGATCGGGAGCCATGGTTTTGTTGCTACGGTCGTGGTCGTCCCACTCTTGCGTGGCCATCCATGCAGGAGCCGCCAGCAAAGTGATAGCAAAAGCTCCGGTAGCAATGGCTTTTTCCGATTTCAATGCTTTCAGCAAAAAGAAAATACCAGCTACAACAGCCGTACCCACTACACCAAGCAATGCGAGGCCAATAAAGGCTTTGCCATCTTGCGTAGCAATAGAGCCACTCATGGCAGCCAGCAAATACACCACGCCGGCACCAATCAATATTTTTTGCAACAGCTTCAGCGCATTTTCTTTTGCCAGCAATACAAAGGCCGGCACGGCCAAACCAATCCATACGGCAAAGGCGTAGAAGCTACCCACATATGCATAGTCACGTTCACGTGGCTGATTGCCCGCCTGGTTGAGGTACACCACAATAGCCATACCGGTAAAGAAGAACAGCAGTCCGTTTACCAAAAAGTCTTTGCGGTGGCGGTAGTATTGGAAGAACAAACCAAACAAACCAAGTATCAATGGCAGCCCCATGAGTTTGTTGTTGGCCTTGTTGTTTTTAGCCGTTTCGGGCATGGCACTTTGCGGGCCATAAATCAAATCATCGATAAATGAAATACCGGTGATCCAGTTGCCGTCACGTACGTTGCTGGCATACACGCCCTGCACATCGTTTTGCTTACCGGCAAAGTTCCACATAAAGTAGCGCAGGTACATCCAGTAGGTTTGGTAGCCTACAAAAAAGCGGATGTTATCGGCAAACGTAGGACGACGTTCGTAGGGGCCGGTTTCGGGGCTCTGCATTTTGGGGTCATCAGTACGGCCAATACCCAGCACATCGGCGTAGTAGTTGGCATGCTGCTGATCGTTGCTGCGGTCCCACACACGGGGGAAGAACATCATATCGGCCGGGTCGTACACTTCTTTTACGTCATTGCCCAGCTCTATGTAGTTCTCTTTACTTTTCTGATACCGCATGGCACCTTCTTCGCGGCTGGTATTGCGGCTTTGGGCGGTAAACACCTGACCGTATACCAGCGGAAAATCGCCATACTGCTCACGACCGAGATAGCCCACCAAACTCATGGGGTTATCTACGTTGTACATATCCACACCGGGGTCGGCGCTGGAGCGAATCATGGTAGTGAGGTAAGAAGAATAGCCAATGAGCATGAAGCTGAGGCACCACAAACCGAGGCGCAGGTAGTACCAGCCTTTTTTGGCAGCTATGCGCAGGCCAAACCAAATGGCTACCGCCAGCAAGGCAAAGAAGGTGGTGAAGCCACTGAAGAAAGGCAATCCAAAATCATTGACAAACATGATATCGAAATGACCAGCCCCTTTGATGCTGTACTGAATCACAAACTTTTGTACCACACCTGTAATGAGGCAACCAATTACAAAAGCCCAAAATGTACCCCAGGTAGTGGCTTTGTACCGCTTGAAATAATAAATCATTACAATGGCGGGGATGGTCAACAGGTTGAGCAGGTGAACACCAATGCTGAGGCCCATCATAAAGAAGATGAACACAATCCATCGGTCGGCATTACTGTGGCCGGTGCCTGCATCGGTACGGGCATCTTTATCTACCTGATGCTCCCACTTGAGCATGGCCCAAAATACCAGTGCGGTAAAGAAAGAACTCAACGCATATACTTCGCCTTCTACGGCGCTGTACCAAAATGAATCGCTGAAAGTGTAGGCCAATGCTCCCACTACACCCGCACCCATAATGGTGAGGGCCTGTGTATCGTTGATGGTTTCTACCACGGGGTTTACCAGCTTGCGGGCAAAATGCGTGATGGTCCAGAACAGGAACAAAATGGTGAAGCTGCTGGCCAGAGCACTCATAATATTGACAGCCTTGGCAGCTGTAGCCGGATCATCGCCAAACAACACGATGAAAAAACGACCTATGAGTACAAACATGGGAGCACCCGGTGGGTGCGGAATTTGCAATTTGAAACAGCTGGCTACAAACTCGCCGCAATCCCAGAGGCTGCCATTTTTTTCGGCCGTCATGATGTAAACGGTGCTGGCAATGAGGAACACGATCCAACCTACAATGTTGTTCAACCGGTTAAACTTCATATACAATTCAGATTAGCATGTACAGCCGGGGCAAACCCCGGGCTGCTCGTTGGTTTTAAAGTGGTGGCGAATATAGTTAATGGCCGCAATGGCAAAACCATATTTACCCACCGATAGTCGTTAAAAGTTGATTACCGCCCTCCGCCGGCTTACATGATATCCACCAACCGGCGGATGACTTCGCTGAAATAAGCGCCATTGCCGGGGCCAAACCAATTCATCACCCGTGTTTCGTAGCCTTCTGCATCGTAGCGGTTGTCGGGGGTAATGTAGCCGCAATAGCCACCGTTGAAACTGGTCACCATCAGGTGTTTGCCCTTTTGCTGTGCATAGGCCTGCAGCGGCGCCATCAGTTCGCCACCAAAATCGCAGGGCATGCCCACCAGTAAGAGGTCGCCTATTTTCAGCGCCTTTACTTCGGCCGGATAATCGCCGTACAAACGGCTCCACAACCAATGCCGGAAACACCAGTTTTGTGTGAACCGCCACTGCGGCTCCCGCAGCTCTAACGGCAGTGTTACCGGCCACAGCACATCGCCGAGTGGTACCGATTTTTTAAATGCACCATGTTGCAATGTATCGGCCAAACCATTGGCCATGTACGAGAGTTGCTGCCAGTCGCTGCCCGCTGGCTCCACCGGACCCATACTGCCCACGGCACCAGCCATGTACATGGCAAAAGGTTGCTGCTGTTCCAGCTGTGCCAGCAAAGCACCCGGATAATCGCGGCTGAGCTGCATCACGGAATCACTCAAGGTGGTGGCATGGGCCGCAAAACTGTGTAGTGACACGGTCTCGCCACTATGCAACACGGCTTGCAGCGAGTGCAACACATCGTACTCCTGCGCCGAATCGCCCAGCACCCGGTTGCGCACCAGTTGTGGCGCCTGCCGTTCTTCGTATACCAGTTGTGCCCCCGTGGCATACCTGGCTGCCAGTGCAATGCTCTGAATGATTTGCGCCGCCAGATTATTCACCAACTCCTGATTGTAGGTACCTGCAAACAATTCGCCGATGTAGTTTTTGCCCCAGCCACCCATGCTGTTGTGCGTATGCGTGGAACCTATAAACACATTGTTCCACTCAATACCGGCGGCTGACACCTGCGCCTTTACCAGCTGCGTTACTTCGGGGGGAATGATGAGCAAGTCGGCACTCACAATGGCGGCTTTGGTATTGCCCTGCTGCAACCACAGGGTGCGTACAAACAAACTATCGTGCACCTGCAGCACGGGCCTGCCCTCCCGCTTGCCATAGCCCGCCGTGGGCACGGCATGGTTGGGCGTAATGCTTACCTTGGCATAGCCCACCCGCAGCACGGTATCGGTTACGGGTGGCGGATGCGTAGCCGCCAGGCTATCGAGGCGCTGCATCATTTGCCGGTACCAACCGGTTTGGGTGTAGGGTGTACGATCTACCCGCCGCACTGCAAAGGGCACCGCCAGCAGCAGCAATACCAACACCGTGATAACGACCCGAAAGCATATGTTGAAGAAACGACGCATGGGGAGGAATTGGGAAGGATGAAGTTAGGGGAAGGAAGATGTATCAAGCCTGCACATCATGATTATTCTCAACGAGCATTCAATCAGTTTGAATAATACAGAAAATGCGAGTTGACTTAAAAATAGTTTTGATAATGATAGTGGAAATGTGGCGAGTGTCTTTTATTTTTGAGTTAACAGCAGCTAGGGAATAATCCTTATGTTGGAAAATAAAGTTTATGAGTACAATTTTATCTCTATTAATTCTTGCCTTTTTTATCCTTTTAGTTGTAGGAATTTTCTCCCCAACAAAAAGTTTGTTTTGGCACAAAGGAAACAGAACCAGAAAAAAGTCGGCACTAATTTATGGACTTGCTATTTTGGCAGGCATTATGCTTTTCAATGCAACATTGCCCCCTGAAGAGAAGGCTAAAATGAAAGCAGATAGAGTCGCAGCAAAGGCCGACAAAGCAAAAAGTGAGACCTTAATAAGTGGCAATAATGGTCAACAAGAAAATGGTGCAAATGCCCAAAGCACTATTGAAACAAAGACAATAGACTACAACAAAATTGGCGATCAAATAGAAGTTGGAAATTTCACTTACAAGGTTAACGGTATCAAATTTGCAAAATCAGTAGGAAATGAATTTACACGAAAGACTGCAGATGGAATTTATCTTATTGCAAATGTGACATTCCGTAACAACGACAATGAAGAACACACACTTGATAATTCTTTCTTTAAGTTAACTGATGAAAATGGTACTGAATTCCAGAGTTCAACAGATGGAGAAACTGCACTAGAAATGTCAGGGCAAGAAACTCTTTTTCTTAAACAATGTAATCCTCAAATAACAAAATCAGGGCTATTAATTTTTGAAGTGCCGAACAAGAAAGTTTACGACCTGCATTTAAGCGGTGGTTTTTGGAATGGAAAGACAGCAGTTGTCAAGTTGACCCAATAGACAACGCGAATAGTAAACACTAGTGAGTGCTTCACTTCCTCTTACATAGGCATTCCTCATCATCAAATCACTTGTGAATTTACAATCTTGTCCAATTCAGTTTGAATGATACAAGATAACTCAATTACAACACGTATATCACACAGAAAATCTAGTGAAGGATGCTATTTGAGTTCGATCCAAATTTAACTAGTGTATGTAACCTAATTCATAAAATACTTGCGACAATAAGTATTCCTTGCTTAGTAATACTTATTGTCGCAAAAATGCTATCCCCTAAAAAGTATATGTTTAGTATTGAAACCAATAAATCAAATACTTAAGCAAATACTTTTACTCTTCAGAAAGAAAACACACTAAAAAAAATGAACAATTGCTCCTTCCCAGCAACGTCTCCCGCAGGGGACGTTGCGTCATCGGTAGTTCACTGACCGAACTCCATATCTCCTTCCCAGCAACGTCTCCCGCAGGGACCGTTGCGCAAATGGTTATTCCGACTCCAATACAGCATCTGCTATCCAAACGCAACGTCCTTTTCAAGAGACGTTGCTGGCAACATAATTCTCTTCCCAGCAACGTCTCCCGCAGGGGACGTTGCGTAAATGAAAAAAGGAACGCTTCTGCACAAAAGAATAGGTTACTTGCATGTGCTTAGTATGGCGGTATTGCTCATCTCCTCTTTTGGCATTTA
>JADLHL010000082.1 GCA_020848815.1 Chitinophagaceae bacterium
AGCAAGCTATTTTGCCGCTGCTCCAAAGTGGTGAAAATAATCTTCAAACAGCAAAATGACCTTAACCAGCTATTTATCAATACGTTGAGGTTCCTAACCAATACCTCAGGCTGCCATGTACTAAAAAAAATATGGTACTGTGTGTTGCATAGTACCGATTAGTGCCTATATCTTTGTGTTGTCAACACGAGGAAGACGGAGGGGCACGAAAGCCAACCAAGAACCCACACCCGCACACTTTGATCATTCGGACTTTCCGTCTTCCTGACTTTCGGACTTAATAAAACACAAACACCATGAACATTGAAAACACCGCCAGTCAGATGCGCAAGGGAGTGCTGGAGTTTTGTGTGCTATCGGTGATAAGCAAGGGTGAGGCCTACCCGAGTGATATCATTGAGCAGATGAAAGCTGCCAACTTCCAATTGCTGGAAGGAACACTGTACCCACTACTCACACGACTCAAAAATTCGGGTATGCTCAACTACCGCTGGGTAGAAAGTAGTAGCGGCCCGCCCCGCAAGTATTTCAGCCTTACCGACAAAGGGCTGGCCTTTTATCAGGAACTGGAAAGCACCTGGCAAGAAATGGCCAACGCCGTCAACAGTGTCATTCACAGCACCCCCCTCACACCGCCACCAGAAATGACAACCGCAAACACAAGCACACAACAACACGAAGCCTAACCCACTACCCGCACCATCACACACCTACACAAGCACACTTACACCTCAACTGCTACACAAGCACTCCAACCTAAAATTTTCTCTCAAACACATTTCACCATGAAAAAGGTCATCAACATCAACTTTCAGGGCAGAGTAATACCCATCGAAGAATCTGCTTATGAGATGTTGCAAAACTATATCAGCAGCCTGCGCAACTATTTTGCCAACGAAGAAGGCCGCGAAGAAATCATCAACGACATCGAAAACCGCATTGGCGAACTGTTTGGCGAAGCCCTCAAAAAAGGCGCCGCCTGCATTACCGACGATGAGTTGAACAAGATTATGAGCAATATTGGCCGCCCCGAAGACTTTGCTGCCAATGATGAAGAGGCAGGTAGCGCCAGCGGAGCTTCTGCTGCAGATTATACCCACACCCAACAGCAGTACAGCTACCAGCAGCAGTACCAGCAAACCACTGAGCCCAAACGCCTGTACCGCGATGAGCAAGACAAAATTTTGGCCGGTGTAGCCAGCGGCATTGCTCACTACCTCGGCATCGATCCTGCAGTGGTTCGCCTCATCTTTGCCTTCCTCTTAATTGTAGGTGGCACCGGTATTCTGCTCTACATTATCCTTTGGATTGTATTGCCCAGCAAAAGCCTGGTAAACCATGTACGCAAACGCCTTTTTCGTGACCCCGATGATAAAGTAATCAGCGGTGTATGCGGTGGCCTCGGTAAGTATTTCGATATCAACCCTGCCATTCCCCGCGTCATTTTTGCAGCGCCATTCATCTTCGGCCTCATTACGTCTATTGGTCGCAACTTTTTTGATGATGGACCCATTATTGTAGGCGGTTTTGGTGGCTCTACATTTATACTGGTGTACGTTATCCTCTGGATTGTATTGCCCGAAGCTCTCACCGCTTCTGAAAAGCTGGAAATGCGGGGTGAAAAAGTTGACCTCAACAGCATTCGCAACACCGTAATGAGCGACCTGCAAGGCTTTAAAGGCCGTGCCCAAAAAATGGGCGAAGACGTAAAAGTATCCGCTCAAAAAATGGGTGCCGAAATGAAAGAAACCTTTCAGGATCGTGGCCAGGCTTTTAATGCCGAAGTAAAAAAATCGAGTGGGGGTATTGGCAACGCCATCGCCATTTTGGTAAAAGCTTTTGTGTACTTCGTATTGGGTTGTGTAGCCTTCGGATTGTTTGTTGCCCTTATTGCCCTCACCGGTGCTGGTGTTGGTGTTATGCCACTGCACGACTTCTTCCTGCAAGGCACCTCACAAAACCTGTATGCACTTGGTACGCTGGTACTGTTTGTAGGCGTTCCCATCATTAGCATATTGGTATGGTTCATACGCCGCCTTATGAAAGTGCGTACCCACAATAAGTTTATTGGCTACGCTTTTACCGCCATGTGGTTTGTAGGTTTGTTTTGCCTCATTGCCTTGTTGGGCAGTGTACGCCGCAGCTTTTCTACCCAGGTAGGTAAACGTGAAGAAATTAAAATTGAACAACCTGCCAACGGCAAACTGGAAATAGCCATTGCCGATGAACAAATTACTTACTACGACGGCTGGTTTGAAATGGATGGCCTGGTAAGTATTGATGGCGACAGCATGCACCTGAATACCGCTAAAGTAAACGTGGTAAAAAGTAAAGACAGCCTGTACCATGTACATATGATACGCATGAGCCGCGGCCGTGAACGTGAACAAGCTCAGCTGCTGGCTGAAAAAATCAACTTTCCGGTGGTACAGAAAGAAAATGTACTGTACCTGCCCGCCACTTTTACCATTGCCCGAAACGATAAATGGCGCAACCAAAAAGTGCTGATTGTGATTGAAGTGCCGCAGGGAAAAAACATCCGTATCAGCAATGAAGTAGAAGACTACGATTTTTTCAGCATCGACTTTGGCCGCAGCCGCCGTGGCTTTAGGATAGATATAGACCGCGAATGGGAAGAAGGCCTGTACTGGGAAGATGAAATAGACATGCAAATGACCGAAGACCGGCTGGAATGGGATGGTCGTGAACCTGACAGAGATGGTAACAGGTACAACAGGCTCAATCGTAACACTGATAGGGATAGAGAAACTATCATCACAGATACAAACAACGTGAAAGAACCAGCTGCACCGGCATTACCCAACAAAAAAGCAACACCAGATAGTGTGTACCGCTACAAGCAGGCAACACAAAAAACAATAGAAACATCAACAGATGATGCAACAGTTTCTGCTGGTGGTTTTAAACCAATGTCGCCATTAGCCAGTGTACTCAAACTGTTTTAGTAACGTACGAATACCTTTTTTACACCTTCATTAGTTTTTAGGTTGGCGCCCTGCTGGTTTTTACCGGCGGGGCCATTTTTTTATACGCAGTGGCTATAAATGATTCCATGAAAAAAGTTGCGCCGGCACAAACGGGCTGCTTTATGATTCAGCTAACAAACTCTTACCAATAAGCATTGTTATCTTGTACTATGCACACAATCCGCAAAGTGGTCATTATCGGTGGTGGTTTCGCCGGTTTGCAATTGGCCCGAAAACTCAATAATAAGCCCTCATTTGCAGTTACCCTCATCGACCGTTTTAACTATCATCAGTTTCAACCCTTGTTTTATCAGGTAGCTACGGGTGGGCTAGATGCCAGTAATATTTCTTTTCCGCTGCGCAAAGTTTTCCATAACAGCAAAAACGTACGCATACGACTAGATAAAGTAACCGCCATTGATACCAAATCACAAGTGGTACATACCGAACACGGTACGCAGCTTTATGACGACTTGGTGATTGCCACCGGTGCAGATACCAATTTCTTTGGCAATGCTGATTTAGAGCAACATACCTACCCCATGAAAAGTACGGTAGAAGCTTTGCAACTACGGCATAAAATCATTACCAACTTTGAAGCGCTGCTATATACACAGGACCCCATTTTGCAGCAGCGATTACTTACGATTGTAGTAGTAGGCGGCGGGCCAACTGGTGTAGAACTGAGCGGCGCCATTGCCGAAATGAAAAGCTTTGTACTGCCTAAAGATTATCCTGAAATTGATTTTTCGAAAATGCGCATTTTGCTACTTGAAGGCACGGGTAAAACACTTGGTGCCATGAGCGAAAGCAGCAGCCGGCAAAGCCAGCAATACCTGCAACAATTAGGTGTAGAAGTTATGACCAATACGCTTATGGATACTTACGATGGGCAAACCATCACACTAAAAGATGGTAAGACTATCGAAAGCGGATTGGTGATATGGGCTGCAGGCATAAAAGGCAACGTGCCCGATGGCATCGACCCTTCACTTATTGTGCGGGGCAACCGCATCAAGGTCAACCGGTTTAATCAGGTAGAAGGTTTTAATAATGTGTATGCACTGGGCGATGTGGCATGGATGCAAACAGCCAACTATCCCAACGGGCATCCGCAGGTGGCCAATGTAGCCATCAATCAGGCAGCCAACCTTGCCAGTAACTGGCATAAATACAGCTACGATACTACCCATTGGAAAGCATACGAATACAACGATCTCGGCAGTATGGCCACAGTTGGCCGCAACAAAGCAGTGGTTGATCTGCCATTTCCAAAATCGTCGGGAAAAAGATGGCACTTCGGGGGCTTGTTTGCCTGGTTGGTATGGATGTTTTTACACCTGATGCTGATACTCGGGGTTAAAAACAAACTCATGGTGTTTATCAACTGGATGTACAACTACCTCACTTACGACCAAAGCCTTCGGCTTATTTTCAGAGAGTTTGACCGCGACCAACGATTAGCAGAAAATACCTGATGCTAAGCCCGGCGACCAAGCAGCAAACTGCGCCAGGTAACCGCTTCACCAGCCCGTGCTTTTTTGAAACCGGTGTTTACCAAAAAAACACCCGCTACAGTTACCAAAGCACCTACGAGTAAAAACAGGCTCCATGCTTCCCCCAACATAAAGTGGCCGAGTACTACTGCCACCATGGGGTTGATGTATGCATAAATAGAAGCCAGTGTGGTAGGCAAATGCTGCAGCGAATAAATGAAAGCACCAAACGTAATGATGGATCCAAACGTAACCATGTACGCCAAGGCGTACCAGGTTTGTGCTGGTATTTCTTGCAACGGCATGGCAAAGCCAGACCCTGCAGAAATACAAGTGAGCATGAAGCCCGCTAAAAACATTTGCCAACCCAAACTATAATAGCGGTTGAGGCCAACGCTGTTGTTGGTGGTAATAACGGTACCTACAGCCCAGGTAAAAGCGGCGATAAGAGAAAGGATGATGCCGAAAGAAAAATCGCTGTTGGAAAAGTCGGCAATGTGTTCGTAAAAAATAACGGCCACACCGGCAAAGCCCAAAATCAATCCGATGCTGGCCAAAATATTGGGTTTATCGCTGCTGCCCCGTGCCCAATCTATAATAGCGACAAACAAGGGAAAGATGGCCCCAATAATAGCGGCAAGTCCGCTATTAATATACTTAATGCCCCAGGTAGTGAGGCCATTGCTGCTTACAAAAAGTAGCAGCGCCATCATAATGAGGTAGCCCCACTCTTTGCGGCTGGGCCACACAGCTTTGCCTATGGCGGCAAAAAAAATGAGGTAACACAAACCGCCCAGCAACTGGCGAATGGCAGAGAAAAACAACGGATGCACACCTTGTATACCAAACTTAGAAGCCACCCAGGTAGTACCCCACACCACCGAAGTCAGCACCAATGCCAAATATGGAAGAGCACTCTTTTTCATGAAGGCGCAAAGGTAAGTGCCGCAAGGTGTTTGCTTTGTGCTAAAACATACAGCCGTTCTGTTTGCCTACACCGATTTACCAGGGAGTCACCACAGGTTTGTTTTGCAATACCGCCTCAATGCGTTGCATTACATCCGGTGTCAGCTTGGGCAATACTTCCAACGCCTGCAGGTTTTGCGTAAGCTGCGAAGCCTTGGTAGCGCCTAAAATAACAGTACTCACATTGGGGTTGGCGGCACACCACGCAATAGCCAGCGATGCCATGCTGCAACCCAGTTCTTCGGCTATAGGAACCAACTGCCGCACTTTGGCAATGCGGTCGTCGTTCAGTTGTTTATTTACCAACCACTCAAAGCCTTCCATAGCCAGGCGGCTGCCCTCAGGTATGCCATTGTTGTACTTGCCGGTAAGCACCCCTGCAGCCAGCGGACTCCAGATAGTAGTGCCGAGGCCTATGTTGTTGAAAATATTGAGGTAGTCTTTTTCGAGTTTGGTACGGTTAAACATGTTGTACTCAGGTTGCTCCATGGTAGGACCAATCAGCCGATACCGATTGGCTACCATGTGAGCTTCTGTTATTTCCTGAGCACTCCATTCGCTGGTGCCCCAGTACAATATTTTACCCTGTTGTATCAGGTGGTTCATCGTCCACACTATTTCTTCCATGGGCACGTTTTGGTCGGGCCGGTGGCAGAAATACAAATCGAGATAATCGGTTTGCAGGCGTTGCAAGGCTTCGTGGCAGGCTTCTACAATGTGCTTGCGGCTGAGCCCGGTTTGGTTGGGCTTGTTGTTGGGCCGGCTGCCAAAAAACACTTTGCTGCTGAGCACATAGCTGGTGCGGTCCCAACCTTTTTGCTGCAGTACACGGCCCATCATTTTTTCACTTTCACCAAAAGCGTAGCCTTCGGCATTGTCGAAAAAATTGATGCCGTTATCGTAAGCAATGCCCATGAGTTCATCGGCACTGCCATCTTCCAGCTGCTTGTGAAAAGTAACCCAACTGCCAAAACTCAGTACCGATACCTGTAAACCCGATTTGCCTAACCGACGATATTCCATATTGATGAAATTAAAAAGGAAATAAAAAACAGGTTGGTTGATTGATGGCCGTATTATTTGGTCAATCTACCAACCTGTGTAAAATGGTTGTAACAAATGCCGTGGATTGTAACCCACAAAACCACTCAGACAAACAAGCTTCGTTCAGGAAAACTTGCAGCCTGCAAACTTACTTTACCAACCCAAGATGTACGCAAACATCAACGGTGCTACAATTGTCGCATCACTTTCTACGATGTACTTGGGTGTATGAATATCGAGCTTGCCCCAGGTAATTTTTTCGTTGGGTACTGCACCACTGTAAGAACCGTAAGACGTAGTGCTATCGCTGATTTGGCAGAAGTAACTCCAGAAAGGAACATCATGCCATTCCAAATCCTGATACATCATGGGCACCACACAAATCGGGAAGTCGCCGGCAATACCACCACCAATCTGGAAGAAGCCAACGCCCTTGCCGCTGCTGTTTTCGCGGTACCATTCGGTCAACCAAACCATGTATTCAATACCACTTTTTACCGTGCTGGCTTTCAGTTCGTTTTTAATAACATAACTGGCAAAAATGTTGCCGGTAGTGCTGTCTTCCCAACCGGGTACTACAATCGGAATGTTCTTTTGCGCAGCGGCTACAATCCAGCTGTTTTTGGGGTCAATTTCATAGTACTGCTCCAGCTCACCACTCAATACAGTTTTGTATAAAAACTCATGCGGAAAATAGCGTTCGCCATTGGCTTCAGCATCTTTCCACTGCTTTACCAAATGCTTTTGCAAACGGCGGAAAGCTTCCTCTTCCGGAATGCAGGTATCGGTTACACGGTTGTAATGATTTTCGAGCAAATCCCACTCATCTTGTGGCGTTAGGTCGCGGTAGTTGGGCACACGCTTGTAGTGGCTGTGGGCTACCAGGTTCATCACGTCTTCTTCGAGGTTGGCACCGGTGCAGCTAATGATGGCAATCTTATCCTGACGAATCATTTCTGCCAGGCTGATACCCAACTCGGCGGTACTCATGGCACCAGCCAGTGTAACCATCATTTTGCCGCCTTCGGCCAAATGTGTTTCATAGCCTTTGGCAGCATCAACAAGTGCTGCAGCATTGAAGTGACGGTAATGATGGAGAATGAATTGTGAAACGGGTCCTTTGTTCATTGTTTGAATTTAAAAGTAACCGCCTTCAGATCATGCTGCAAACCACGCAGCATGAGACTTTGCGAAATATTGAGGCGCAAAAATAGTGCAATAAGGGAGGATTTTGCCTTTAGTGTTTTCGCACAACCTGTCCCGCATCAGGCGGGAGAAGGCATGGGGTGTTATTGCCTTTTGCCTTCCGCCCTTTGCTTTCAGCTCCTACCGTATCTTGCTGCAATGAATTATCTGGCGCATGCATACTGTTCGTTTCGGGAGCCGGGCTGGCTGGTGGGCAATATGATCAGCGATTTTGTAAAAGGCAAAAAACAATACGACTATCCGCCGGCTATTTTTACCGGCATTCGGTTACACCGCCTCATCGATACATTTACCGATGCTCATGCTGCAGTGCAGGAAGCCAAAACTGTTTTCCGGCCGCATTATCGTTTGTATGCCGGTGCTTTTGTAGATGTGAGTTTCGATTATTTCGTAGCCAACGACCCCCGTTGTTTTGCCAACGCAGCAGCACTTGAATCCTTTGCACAGTTTACCTACCAAACCCTGCAAGACCATCATGATTTTTTGCCCGAAAAATTTCAGGGGATGCTACACTACATGCGGTTGCAAAACTGGTTGTACCACTACCGCAGTATGTGGGGTATGGAAAAAAGTTTCGGCGGCGTAGTGCGGCGCAGTCAGCACCTCACAGATAGTGCTACAGGCTTTGCATTGTTTCAGGAGAACCTGCTCTTTTTGCAAACTTGTTACAATGCTTTCAGTGCCGATTTATGGCCCATGCTGGAGCAATGGCGAATAGCACAAATACAAAATAGTGATAAATCCTCTTTACAGTAAAATACCCATGCGGTAATTGTGCACCAACTGCCCTGCAGCGGCACGGTTAGAGTAGTTGCGTAGCAGGCCTTCCGTTTCAAAGCCGGCTTTTTCGTACAGGCGTTTGGCCCTGGGGTTGTCGTCATCTACATCCAGTTCGAGGCGGGTATAGCCAAGGCTTTTGCAAAAATGAATCGTTTCATGCATCAGCAGCAATCCAAAACCGTTACGTACATATGTTGGATGAATAGCTACAGCGCCGATGTAAGCAGCATGCGCCATGCGGTGCGTGTAGCCGCTTATTTTTACCATGCCCACTGCATGCCCGTTGATCTCGAAAATATACTTGACACCTTCGTTGAGCTGTGCTGCAAAAATGGGTTCAAACGCATCTTTACTCATGGGTTCGTACAAGAGGTACGGGTTGTTTTCCGGTAAAAAATAGAGGTCGTATACAAAACTAAAATCGGCTACGGTTGCAGGTCGGAGCATGTTGATTGTTTATCGCTTCAAAAAGCGGCAAATGTAAAGCTATTGAGGCTTGGCAACCGTTGGCTTACTGTTAACTACAGGCTTCAAAGTATCCACTGGAGTGGCCGATGAATCGGCGGTTTCGCCCGGTAGCAGCACAGGGCCCACCACATTATCGATGGTGTATTTGCTAAAATCACTTTTACTTCTAAAGCCTGTGCCACGCAGGTTTCGGGTAAGGCTGCGGATGTACACAGAATCATCAGTATAAAACAACTCTTCTGTTTGATTCCACCATAGTGTTTGGCAAAGCAAAGTGTCGCCAACCATATTGTACACCACTACGCTGTCTTTCAAAAAAACTTTGTTGAGTCCTTCGTAGTAGCGGGCAAATTTTGCCGTCACTACATTCTGCAGCACTCTGAGGTCGTTATAAAAATCTACATGGATGGTGTTGGGAAAATCGACATACTGTGTATCTCCTTTTACCCGTTGCATAGTAGGTGCAGTAAGGTAAGCGGCCAGGTTAGCACTTCTGCTAAAAATGGCTTTGATGTTTTTCCCTTCTTCTACCTCTTGAACTTTTCGGGTAAGGGCGGTTACCTCCTGCACATTGTTTTCGCAGGCCGTTGCTATTACAATAGCACTACAAATGATTAACCAATATGCTTTGGAAGTTGCCATGCAGCAAAGTAACCATTAATCAAACTTCCGCTTCTGAAACCACAGGTCGCCGAGGCTGATACCAACGTTGAGGCGGAAAAAAGTTTCGCGGATGGGCACATCAGTATTCCCTCTCCTTCCGTATTCAAAAGAAGTATTAATAGCCGTGTACTGGTTAGAATACACATTGTACCGGCGAATGGGCAAACCCATACCGAAGGTTACACCCCAAACGGGTAGCTGATTGCCCGCCACGGTTACCATGTCTTTACCGGTATAAAAACCAGCCCTGTATACCACTTTGCTAAAATAGCTTTTGCTGGTAGCAGCAGTTGGCGGTATAAAATGGCCGCCAAAACGAAGCATATTGGTATTGGCCAATTGGTCGGCACGACCGTAGAAGCGGAAGGTGCTCCAGTCAACTGTTTCGTATTCGCCACCAAACAGCCAGCTGCCTTCTTTTTCGAAAGTAACACCCACTGAGTAACCTGCTGGCAATTCTATTTTTCCACTGTTGTCTTTTATATTTTCAACCACGTCAAGAGAGTCGGTACCGGTATTGGCATTGTACACAAATGTTTGGCGAAGCAGGCTCTGGCTGGCATTTACACTGTTGCCCAAAAAGCCGTTTGCACCAACCCTTGCGTAAAAATCTTTACCCAACTTTAGCTTGTACTGAAAACCAGCATCGGCGCTAAACTTGCTGTAAGAAGTGTTGCTTTTTTGCATGGCGTTGAAGTAAAACACCGAATCGTTGGTGATGACTCTTTCTGTGCTCAGGTCTTGCTGGCCAAACAAAAAGCCGACGTTGATACCTGCAGAAAAACCACCTACCCTATAGCCAGTGCCAATAAAGGCACGGTAGCTACCACCTTGCCCTTTGTAGCTGGTGAGTACACTATCAATGCCCGGCAATCGGCTGGCATCTGAAATATTATAAGCCACACGGGTGTAAGGGCGCAGGCCAAAAGCCATGCCCCATTTGGTCATCCCTTTTTTATCTTTTGCCAAAGGCATACCAATAGCCACGTAGTTGAACAACAAGTAACCCGATTGAGATTTGAGGGTTTTGGTTGGGTTAATCAACGACCTTGATTCCATTTCGGCACCCACATCAAACGTTACGGTTTGCAGTTGGCTGTACGAAGCAGGGTTCATAAAATTGACCGCCTGATAATCGGCATAGGCTGCGGAAATGCCGCCCATAGCCCTGTTGGTTACATTGCGGGAATTGTAGAGTTCACCCAGGCCGTAGCGGGAGTAGGGCGAATTAATTTGCGCCTTTGCCTGATAAAATAAAGAGATGGCAGACAAAACGGCCAATACTCGGAGCGGCTTAAACATTGAGGTCACAAATTGCATAAAGTCCTTTAAACAATAAATCGGGGTCGGCAAATATCAAGTTTTTGAGGTGGGGGGCCAAATGCACTAAATCACCCCCGGTTAAAAGCACGTTAAATGCCCCGTACTTCTGTTTGTAAGCATCTATAAACCCATCTATTTCTATGGCCAACCCAAGCACCACGCCACTTTGAATGTTGGTTTTGGTATCGTAGCCCACCAGCGGCACGTTCCACTCGGGGTCTACAATGGGTAGTTTGGCGGTAAATGAATTGAGGGCTTTCATCCGCATCACCATGCCGGGGCTAATACCACCGCCCAAAAATTCGTTCCGCACATTTACAAAGTTGTAGGTAACCGCAGAGCCGAGACCTATCACCAGGTTGTTTTGGCCGGGGTGCATTTGTACAGCAGCCGCACAAAGTGCTAAGCGGTCGGCACCAATTGTTTCTGGCTTGCCCACGGGGGTTGCAAAAGGCAGTTTGCTGTTTGCCTGCAAAATATGGGCCTCGGTATGCTGGTGTAGCAGGTCTTCAATGCTTTTGTGGTGATTGATGACAGAAGACAGAATGCTGCATTCCGGCTGCCATTGGCGCAGCAGGCTTTCCATGCCGCTTGCTAAATCATCGTCGAAATAGTGAACATCCACCAGCTGTTGCTGATGAAAAAGGGCAGCCTTTTGTCGGGTATTGCCAAAGTCAATACAAAGCGTTTTGCGAAGCCTGATGGGCATAAAAACATGAATTGGCTTCAAACCTATCGGAAAACATCAGCATTGCAAACTGTATACAAAAAATCAGCCCCAGTAGAAACTGGGGCCTCAACCAAAACTAACTGCTTATGAGAAAAAAATTAATTCGCTTGTTTGTATCAGTAAGACGTTGTGCGTGTTAGAAAGTTACCTGTGAGTGCTGTTAAAAATTTCAAAACCTCTTTATCTGTTCGGAACTCTAATTTACTATTTCCCGTTCACAAAACAAAGTACTGAAATCTGGCACTAATAAATCATGATTTTAGTTCTGATTAACCGTGATTTAACACAGGTCTGCCAATGTTTTTGCAAGGCTTAACAGGCTGCTGATACAACTGTGACATTACTTGCCAAAAAATCCCTGAATCATGTCCATCAATCCGCCACCAGCATTGCCTGGCTGCTGCTCATTGTTCCCTTTAACCTGATTGATGATATTATTGAGGTCGAATCCGCCACCACCACTATTGCCGCCGCCGGTAAACTGACTGATAAGATTGCCAATATCTAACCCGCCTTGCTGGCCACCACCGGTGAGGCTACCAATAAGGCTGCTGATATTAAAGCCGCTGTCTTCGGGTGCAGTGCTGTTAGTACGTTTTACCAAAGTCTGCATAATCATGGGCAGCAATGAACCTGCAATACCTTTAGCCGTATTGCCATCAATGCCCAGTTTGCTGGTAATATTCTCTACAAACGAGCCCTGTGCCTGCTGGGCCAGTGGGTTGCTCATTACATTGTCTTCCTGCTGAAAAAG
Source organism: Chitinophagaceae bacterium (assembly GCA_020848815.1). GTDB lineage: Bacteria > Bacteroidota > Bacteroidia > Chitinophagales > Chitinophagaceae > Phnomibacter. The sequence continues at coordinate 12,418 of JADLHL010000082.1, forward strand.
ACCCATGAGTTCCTGTACATTGCCATTGGCAATGGCTTGCTGCAAAGTGCCGGCAACTGCATAGCTGGCCTCACTCATTACGGCATTGTTGTGTTCGTTGGGCACGGCAGGGTTTTGTACCACTTCGTTTTCGCCGTACTCTTTTACCATTTGCAATAGTTGATCTAACATAGAATATAGTTTGAGGGTAAGATAATAGCAAAAGCCGGCGTTGAATAAAAAGCTGCAAGGAAAATTATGTTGGCAGCGGTTTTCTAACAGTGATGAATAAAAAAATGGTTGCTGCGAGGCCAAAACTCACAGCAACCATTCGGCGTCGTATGGGATATAATTATTGCATATTCGCCATTTTCTCTGTGTTTTCTGCCAATTGCAGGGCTTCAATAAACTCATCAATCTCACCACTCATTACAGTGTCAAGGTTGTACACAGTGAGGCCAATCCGGTGGTCGGTTACTCTGCCCTGCGGATAGTTGTAGGTACGAATTTTAGCACTTCTGTCGCCGGTGCTTACCAGCGTTTTCCGCTGGCGGGCTATTTCTTCTTCGTGCTTGCGTACCTGCTCTTCGTACAATCGGGTACGCAGCATGGTCATAGCTTTTTCGCGGTTGCCCAGCTGGCTGCGTTCTGTTTGGCAGATTACAACAGTGCCCGTAGGTATGTGCGTTAGCATCACCTTGGTTTCAACCTTGTTTACGTTTTGGCCACCAGCACCACCGCTACGGGAGGTTTCCATTTTTACATCTGCCGGGTTCAGTTCAAAATCTACTTCTTCTGCTTCGGGCATTACTGCCACAGTAGCTGCCGAAGTATGCACCCTGCCTTGTGTTTCTGTAGCAGGTACCCGCTGCACCCGGTGCACCCCGCTTTCAAACTTAAGGGTGCCATATACATCTTCGCCTTCAACTTCTACCACCACTTCTTTGTAGCCGCCCACGGTGCCTTCGCTTTCGCTTACCAAAGCCGTTTTCCAGCCTTTTTTGTTGCAGTAGCGCAGGTACATTTCCAACAGGTTGCCAGCAAATAAACTGGCTTCATCGCCACCTGTACCGGCACGTATTTCCAAAATGGCATTTTTATCATCCTGCGGGTCTTTGGGTATCAGCAGTTTTTTCAGGATGGCTTCCAACGTTTCGAAACGCTCAGTTAATACAGGCAATTCTTCTTTAGCCAGTTCCCGCATGTCGGCATCGTCGCCAGCCAATAATTCTTTGCTGAATTCGAGGTCGGCCAGCACTTTTTTATACTCCTCAAAAGGTTGCACAATTTTTTCTAACTGGCGGTATTCTTTGCTCAGTGTACCAAACTCCTTTTGGTTGCTCACCACTTCGGGGTTGGTAAGGGCTACACCTACCTGTTCAAATCTTGCCTTTATGGCTTCCAGTTTATCAATCATATCAGAAAAATCCTTTTGGGGCGGCGAAGGTAACAAACCCTTGTTAGTTGTACCCTACACAATCTTTTTGCAAAACCATAACCAATCAGGAGTTAGGCTTTTTGATTTCATTAGTAAACGAATGTTTTCTCCGGCATTCCATATGTGCAAAATCATAATACTATGCGCAGTACATTTTTTACCCCCCACCGATTGGCTTTGATGGCAATGATGTTTGTAGCAACTGCTGTGCAAGCCCAGTACCGTGACCGAGATGATGACCGGTACGACCGCGACGACCGCTATGAAAGACGCTACGATGACCGCGACAGGATTGACGATAACCGAAGCCGAAACATGTATCCGGTAAGGCAGCGGCCCAATGCACCTTATGTACGGCCTACGCTTCGCCCATCGGGCATGCACATTTGGATAGATGCAGAATGGATTTGGCGCAATGGCCGCTATGCATACCAGCCCGGCTACTGGACCGTGCCCCGCAAGCACATGCAATATGTACCCGGCTACTGGCACCGCAGCCGTGGTGGTTGGATATGGGTACAAGGCTACTGGACGGGTGGCCGTGGCAGAGGCAGATGGTAATGAGCTGATGCCTAAAGCAAACCGGGCCGACGCAATGTCGGCCCGGTTTGTATGGATGTGAAAGATATTAGTTGATTCTAAAAATCGGATGCTGCACACAGGGTTTCTGCCCTACCGTGGGAATATCGCAAATGGTATTGTTGGCTTTTAGGATGGTTTGCTTTTGAGCGTCTTTAATAATCTGATCCCAGGTAACGCCCCGCATGGCATTGAAAGGGCTCAGCGAACGATCGAGTGCCGCTTTAAAATTGTAAGAAAAGAAGCCGCCATACGCCATGTTGCCTGCCGCCAGTTCGCCTTTTGAAGCTGCCGTCATAAGAATGGAAACGGGTTTAGCTGGCATAAATAAAGCCTGACAAGTGTTTTTATCCCACGGTACGCCGGAGTTTCTGGTACGTGTAACATCCGCCATGGTAGGAGCAATGGCCGATGGGTCGCTGTTGCAGCAATCACTCATCACCAGGTTTACCCTGGCACCTTTTGCTTTTATCATACTGTAAATGATTTCCATGTTTAGCGAGTTTTCTTTCAGAGGTTCAAAGCTGGCCTGCCGCAATACAAGGTGTGGAAACTGGTGCTGATCCTGCGGGTTGCTAAATCCATGACCGGTGTAATAAAACACAACAATGTCTTTGGGAGATGGACGCAATGCCTGAATAGCAGCTTCTACATTTTTCTTGTTGTAGCTGGGGCCAAACACGGCGGTTTCTTTAAAGCCAATGCCCATGAACTGGGCTAACTCCCGGTAATTTTTGGTTACCCGTACCCGGTCTTTTTCACAGGTAGGCCCTATTTCTTCATCCTGCGTATCGGCCACTACCAGCAGGTGCAGGGTGGTGCCTAACTGATCGGGGCGCAATGGCCTTACAGAAACATTGAACAAACTGGTATAAAATTCTTCGTCTTTATTAAAAAACTGAGATACCAATTCTTCTGTCAGGTCTTCGTCTGTAATCAATGAAGCGCCTTCATATTCCAGTACTTGTATCTGGTCATCTTCGTCGTGTATCAAATCGCCCCTGAATACTTTCCATGGCACAAAAAAGCCTTCTTCATCTTCAAAAAAACCAAATGCATCCAGCGCATATTTTTCTTGCATATTGCCCCTTACCATTTGCGGGTTTTCGCCTTGCAGCAACATGTAAGTAGTATCTCTTTCATTTCTCGACTGTGCCTTAAATGTTTCAATGGCCTCGGTCAAATCCATATCAACTACCGCATCTTGATTGCCTTTACTATCCGTAAAGTGTACCCGTACAAAACCGGTACCATCATCGAACCGAACAATGAACGCTTCATGCATTTGGGGCTCGCCGGTTGCGGCATTAAATGATTCGTAACTGCACCGGTAAATGGATTGGCTGAAAGCAGAAAATGCTCCAAAAAGACATAGCAAAAGAAGTGAGTAAAAACGCATACCAGAGGGTTTGAAGAGGGGGTAAAAATGAATCTAACGCATCAAGTTACTTTTGAATGTACGGCACATTTTTGGCTTTAGCAAGTTCTGCGTTTGCTTGTATAATATTGCAAATAAGAAAAATCTGACAATGTCCGTTTTGGAATGCCGGCATTGCCACTTACATTCACGCAACACTGCTCTATACAACATGCAAATACTTTTCAGTATCCGTTCATTTTTTATATTATTCCTCATCGTTATGTGTGCAGGCACGGCCTTTACCCAACGGCAAAAGGAAGACAGCCTGCGAAAATTACTGGCTAAGCCAGCAGCTGATACGCATACCGTAATACGCCAATGGCAGCTGGCCGACCAAATGAATAAACACACCCCCGACACAGCTTTGTATCTGGCTCAGCGGGCTCTATCGCTGGCACAGCAGTTGGGTTATACAGAAGGCGAATCAAGATCGCTGGGGGTACTGGCCAATACTCTGATCAAATTGGGCAACTATCCCACTGCATTGGATTATTACCTCCGAAAATTACAAATTGAAGAAACGAGAAACATGCCCCGCAACCTGGCAAGTGTGGTTATGAATATCGGGGTAGTTTACATGTTTCAGCAAGAGTACAGAGAGGCATTGCGCTACTATTTGCGGGCCGATTCTTTAATCGAAAAGTTTAGTTTGAATGACATACGATACAACAGTGCACTCAACATTGGCGACCTCTATGATCGTATGCAAATCAACGATTCGGCTTATCTGTTTTTCAGTAAGTCGCTCATGCTGGCAACAGCAGCATCGGACAGTGCCTTTATGGCTACCTCTATGGTAGGGCTTGGCCATAGCACCCAAAAACAACAACAATACGACAGGGCTGCACAATATTATTATACTGCCATACCCATGTTGCAAAATGCCAGCGACAACGACTTGCTTTGCGAAGCATACCTGGGCCTGGCACGCTTATTTCAGCGGTTGCAGCGCAGCGATTCGGCTATTTATTTTGCCACACAATCTTTTGAGCTGGCACAAAAAGTAAACTTCCCTTCCCGTGCTCTCGACGCTGCACAAATGCTAACTGCGTTATACAAAAACAATCAACGTCCGGATAGTGCTTTTGCCTTTTTAGAAAGAGCCACCATACTAAGTGATTCTATCAATAGCCGGCAGCGGGTAAGGCAAATGGAAATGCTCTCGACCAACGAGCAACTACGCCAGCAAGAAGCAGCCATCAACCGCATGAAAGCTCAGGAAGAAAGATCGAAACAACTGCAATACCTGTTCATCAGCATTTTTATTCCACTGGTATTTTTATGCACGTTCTTTTTGAGCAAGCGAAAAATACATACCCGTGTTATCCGCTTCATGGGTATTATCTCACTACTCATATTGTTCGAATTTCTAACGCTGTTGCTACATCCGCTGGTAGCTGAGCTTACCCATCACAATCCGGTGTATGAGTTACTCATTTTTGTCAGCATAGCATCGTTGCTTATACCTGCTCACCACCGGCTGGAGCATTGGATAATTGAAAAGCTTACCAACCGGCCGGCAGGCACCATACCCGCTTACATGGTACGGCTGAAAACACTTCGGCTGAAAATAAAAAAGCCGGCTCCGTAAGTGAGCCGGCTTTTCAGCATTATTGCTGAGCAGGTGGTGGTGTATTGGGGGTTACCACAGGTCGGGTAGAGGCAGAATCCATCACCACAGAATCTTCTGCCGGAGCGGTAGAGTCGGCAGCGGAGGCTGCAGTGGTGGTTTCAGCAGGTTTTTCTTCCGACGAACCACAGGCGGTTACAAAAAAAGAGGCCATCATTACAGCGGCCATCATTGCAAAACGAAAAGACTTGAGCAGGTTTAGTTGCATGGTATAAAAAATTTTAATGATGGGTAAGTTAACAGTTTCCATCGTTGAATCAAAACGCAGCAGCATTTTTTTAGGCTGCAGGAACTTATCCCTGCTCATGCCGGAACTGTGGAGAAGCCAGCATTTAATGGCATTCCGGTACAATTTATCCCTTGCTCTTGCACATTTTGGCACTAATATTGAAGCTTATAATTGGCTGCAAATATTTTGCAGCTGGTACGGTTTGTTTCAGAATACTTATGAATTACCTGGAAAGATGCAGCAGGCTGGCTGCACTTATCCTGCTAAGTGTGTGCTTGCTCAGCAGCACCGGGCAGGCACAAGTGCAAACACCCCGATATATTAAAGTAAACCTCAATTGCAACGGATTTTACGAATACCTGCCCAGCGGGTATGCCAGTAATCCCACGCAAAAATTTCCACTGATAGTATTTGTACATGGCCTTGGCGAACTGGGCGATGGCTCTGCCGCCAAGCTGCCACTGGTGCTGCGCAATGGCCCGCCCAAACTCATCAACAACAAGTCGTGGCCCGATTCCTTTACCGTGAACGGACAATGGCACAAACCCATCGTGATATCACCACAGTTTATAAAATGGCCTACACCGGGCGACATGGATACGTTGGTGAACCATTTGATGGCAACGTACAAGGTAGATCGCAGTCGTATTTATGTAACGGGCCTGAGTATGGGCGGCGGCGTTACGTGGAACTATGCCAGCAACAGTGCTGCGGTGTGCCGCAAAATTGCCGCCATTGTACCCGTTTGTGGCGCCACTACCCCCAGCACAGCCCGTGGTGCCACCATGGCCAAGCACAACCTGCCGGTGTGGGCCACCCACAACCAAACCGACCCCACCGTGCCCGTAAGCAACACCGATAATTATGTGAGTTACATCAATGGTGCCGCAGTGCCTCCCAATCCGCTGGCTCGCAAAACCATTTTTCCGGTTTCGGGGCACGATGCATGGAGCAATACTTACAACCCAAGCTATAGAGAGAATGGCAAGAATGTATACGAATGGATGCTGCAGTTTAGGCGGGAATTTACCAGCACATGGCTGGGAGGCACCGCTACTGCCTGGGATAACAATGCCAACTGGAGCGAAGGCATAGTGCCCGATGCCAATACACATGTCATCATCAATAGCGGCAATGTAATTATGCGTAGAAACGGAGAAGTGAAAAGCTTAACGGTAGCTCCCGGAGCTTCATTTCGGGTGGATGCAGGCTATAAGCTCAGTATTATACAATAAGTAAGTTTTCGTATTGCATTTTTTAGTGCTGCAACTATTTGGCATTTTCGCAGCTACAGCAAGGCGGCCACTGTCAATCGCCGGGCTGTTATTTGCTCATGAGTCAATTTGTAGTAAGAGGCGGCCACAAACTCAGCGGCACTATTGTGCCACAAGGCGCCAAAAACGAAGCCCTGCAAATCATTTCGGCCGTGTTGCTCACCGCCGAGCCTGTAACCATTACCAATATACCCGATATACTGGATGTAAACCTGCTGATAGAACTGTTGCAGGAGATGGGTGTAAAAGTGCAAAGGCCTCAGCGGGACACCTGCATTTTTCAGGCCGATGATGTAGATGTTGATTATCTGCACAGCCCCGCTTTTCATAAAAAAAGTGGTAAGCTGCGGGGCAGTGTGATGCTCGCAGGCCCAATGCTGGCCCGGTTTAAAAAAGCCTTTGTACCCAAGCCCGGTGGCGATAAAATTGGCCGTCGCCGGTTGGATACGCACATCATTGGCTTTGAAAAACTGGGCGCCACATTCACCTATCATCCCGAAGATGGCTTTTACCACCTGAGTGGCGATGCCATGCATGGCACCTACATTTTGCTGGACGAACCCAGTGTAACCGGCACCGCCAACATTGTAATGGCCGCATCGCTTACACCCGGCACCACTACCATTTACAATGCAGCCTGCGAACCTTACCTGCAGCAGCTCTGCGCCATGATTAACCGCATGGGTGGCAAGATTAGTGGCATTGGCAGCAACCTGCTCAGCATTGAAGGTGTAAGCTCATTGAAAGGTACCGAACACCGCATGCTGCCCGATATGATTGAGATTGGCAGCTTCATTGGCCTCGCCGCCATGACGCAAAGCAATATCCGCATTCAGGGTTGTGGCATTCCGCACCTCGGCATCATACCCGAAAAGTTTCGGCAGCTGGGTATTCAGTTCAGTATTGATGGTGATGATATTGTAGTGCCCGAGCAAGACAGCTACGAAATTCAAACCTATATGGACGGCGGTGTGCTCACCATTTACGACCATCCGTGGCCGGGCCTCACCCCCGATCTGCTAAGCATTATGTTGGTAGTGGCCACACAAGCCCGTGGCAGCGTTCTCATTCACCAAAAAATGTTTGAAAGCCGCCTGTTCTTTACCGATAAACTCATAGACATGGGTGCCCAAATTATATTGTGCGACCCGCATCGTGCCGCTGTTATCGGTCTTGGCCGCAGCCAAAACCTACGGGGCATTACCATGAGCAGCCCCGACATACGGGCAGGTGTAGCATTGTTGATTGCTGCCCTGAGTGCCGATGGCAAAAGTGTGATTCAAAACATTGAACAGATAGACCGCGGCTATCAAAACATCGACGGCCGCCTGCAGGCATTGGGGGCACACATTGTGCGGGAATAATGGCCGCATATTCACGTACCTTGCAGCGCCAAACCATCATTCTTTTTTGCAAATAAAAAACAGCAATACCATGAGCTTAGAAACACAGATAATGGAGCAATTGAAAGAAGCCATGAAGGCAAAGAACGAAGCCAAGCTACGTTCGTTGCGGGCCATTAAAGCAGCCATTATTTTGGCCAAAACCAGCGAAGGTGCCAATGGCGAAATCAGTGCCGATGATGAAATGAAACTCTTGCAAAAGCTGGTGAAGCAGCGCAAAGACAGCCTCGATATTTACAACCAGCAAGGCCGTGCCGATTTGGCGGTGAAGGAGCAGGAAGAAATTGATGTGATCAATTTGTTTTTGCCCAAGCAAATGACAGAAGAAGAATTGAAAACAGCCATTGCCGCCATACTGGCCGAAACCGGTGCCAGCAGCCCTGCCGATATGGGTAAGGTAATGGGCGTGGCCACCAAGCAACTGGCGGGTAAAGCCGATGGTAAAGCCATTAGCGCCATGGTAAAAGCCCTGCTCAGCGGTCAATAGTTTTTGCCTGAACAAATACAATAAACCCGCTGCTTCCATCGTATGGGCAGCGGGTTTTGTTTTACTGCATCGCCTATTTTTATCTGTATGACGATTGACATTATTGCATTAGTGGTGTTGGCCATTGCCGTGTGGAAAGGGCTACAAAAAGGATTGATTGTCGGGCTGTTTTCTTTCATTGGCATTTTTGTGGGTGCTGCAGCTGCACTTAAGCTCAGCGGCATGGCCGGCCAATACTTGCTGGCACACTTTCCCAACCTCGGGCCTTGGGTACCGTTATTATCGTTCATTCTCGTTTTTGCCGGAGTAGTTATTTTGGTACGAATCATTGCCGCCTTTATCGAAAAAACACTGGAATGGAGCATGATGGGATGGGCCAATAAACTCGGCGGCATCTTGTTTTTTACCCTGCTGTATGCGTTGCTGTTTAGCATTGCTCTTTTTTATGCCGATAAAATGGCCTTGCTTTCTGCCGATACCAAGCAAGCTTCTGTAGCTTATAGCATGTTGCAGCCAATGGCCCCGGTACTTATGGATGGCATCGGTAAACTTATTCCTGTTTTCAAAGATTTGTTTGGCGAGTTGGAAGCCGCATTCGATGGCCTTACCACCCCGGCACAAAAACCTGCTTAAGCATTGCAGGCCAACATATTGCAAGCTGTATAGTCAAATCCTTTATATTAGCGGCGTTCGCCATTCCTTTGAATGCGAATCATTATTTTTACTGAGCATAAAGGCCGCGTAGTTACATGCAGTACGAGATAAAACATAAAGACAAATTCAAGTATATAGAAGTAGGTGAGGGTGAGCCCTTACTGCTGCTGCATGGGTTGTTTGGAGCACTTAGCAATTTCAAAGATCTGGTGGAGCATTTCAGGCTAACACACAAGGTGATTGTACCGATGCTGCCATTGTTCGATCTGGATATTTTTCATACCTCGGTTGGCGGGCTCGAAAAGCACGTGCAGAAATTCATTGAAACTTTAGACCTGCACAACATTCACCTGCTGGGCAATAGCCTTGGCGGCCATGTAGCCCTGGTACATATTCTCAAGCACCCCGAACGCATTAAAACACTCATCCTCACCGGTAGCTCCGGATTGTTTGAAAATGGCATGGGCGATACTTATCCCAAGCGTGGCGATTACGAATACATCCGTAAGAAAACCGAAATGACTTTTTACGATCCCAAAGTGGCATCCAAAGAGCTGGTAGACGAAGTGTTTGAAATCACCAACAACCGATTGAAAGTGATTAAGATTATTGCTTTGGCCAAGAGTGCCATCCGAAATAATCTGGGTGAAGAACTGAATCAGATACAACAACCCACGCTCCTTATTTGGGGCAACAACGATATTATTACGCCGCCGTTTGTTGGCCGAGAGTTCAACAAACTCATTCCCAACAGCGAGTTGCACATTATCGATCATTGTGGCCACGCCCCTATGATGGAAGTGCCGCAGGAGTTTAATGAGGTGCTTTCCCGATTTTTAACAAAGCACAGTGAGCCAACCGTTGTTGCTTAGCGTATTGTTTAAAAAAATACACCATGCTTAACCAACAGTTGATATCGCCCCTGATTACAGCACTGCAGCCCGGGCAAACTGTTGAGCAAGCACTGCTGCAAATGGAAGACCAGGAGGTTGCCCATTTACCCCTTGTAAAAAACGGCAAGCTTGAAGCTCTCATAGCCGAAGCAGATTTGCTGGATGCCAACAGCAACGATACTTTGGAATCATTGTTTCAGTATTCACCCATTATTGCTGTGGCTGCAGAGCAGCATTTTCTTACAGCAGTGGCCAGCCTGGTAGGCAGGCAGCTTACAGTAGTGCCTGTAGTAACCGGCCAGTATGAATACATTGGTTGCATAACTGCGCAGCAATTGCTGCAGTATTTGGCACAAATGATTGGGGCCAATAGCGGCGGTGCCCTGCTGGTTGTAGAAATGGAGCCGCATCAGTTTAGCATCAGTGAGCTTTCGAAACTCATTGAAACGAATGATGCTCACATTACGCAACTCAATACTGCAGTTCATCCGGAAACAGGGATGCTGCTGGTAACCATTCGCATCAATAAAAATGAGGTAAGTGATATTGTAGCTACGCTACAGCGGTACGATTATCACCTGGTGTTTTACTCCGGCGAAGAGCATTACGAAAATGAGCTGCGCCAAAACTATCAGCACCTCATGAATTTTTTAACCATGTAGGATTGGGCCATTGCCCCTGAGCCCCTACCTTTCCTGTTCGTCTATAAAAAAAGGGATTGAGTGCATGCTGGTGAGAAAGGTGATTTTTTGTACACTGCTGATGATGATTTGCGCCACCTGCTGGTGCCAGCGGTCCAGTACAAAAGCCTTGAGCGATACACTGCAACCAGCTTTTAACCCCGACGGCAGTATCGACACCAGCAAAACCACTATCCGAAGCATTTCTATAGTAGGCAACCGTGTTACCCGCGAAGCCATTGTATACCGCGAAGTAGCCATCCGGTCTGGCATTAATTACACCAACGCCGATCTCGAAAAAAAAATGCGCCTTACCAAGGAGCAACTCATGAATACAACGCTGTTTGTATCGGTTGAGCTTCGCCGTGTGCCTGCCGGCGATGGCTTTTGCGATGTTCAAATTGTAGTAAGCGAACGATGGTACCTGTTTCCATTGCCTTACTTTAAAGTGGTAGACCGCAACTGGAATGTGTGGATCAACGATTACAAAGCCAGCCTCGACAGAACACTTTTTGGCGTAAAAATTGCCCACAACAACACCACCGGTAGAAATGATAAAATGAACGTGTGGATTATTGGCGGCTACACACAGCAGGTAGAGTTTAAATACCAACTACCGTACGTAGATAAGAAAATGGAAAAGGGGTTTACGGTGGGCATGAACTACGGCCGCAACCGCGAAATCAACTACGCTACCGATAGCAACAAACAGTTGTTCAAATCCTTGCCGAGCTTTGGCAGAGATTACCTGCGGGTGGAAGCTGCTTTCTCTTACCGCAAGGGCAGCCAAAAGCGTTTTTACCTGCGTTCTATTTTTGGTTGGGAAAAAATTGATACGGCTTTCTTCAACCTCAATCCAAACTACCTCAATGGCCAGCTATCGGCCAGCTACCTCGATATCATTGCCAACTATCAGTATTTCAATGTGGACTATATACCCTTTCCGCTGCGTGGCTGGTACATAGATATGAATGCCAGTCATCGTTTTTCCAAAGCATTGGGCATGAGCCAGATTGGAGGCCGTGCACTGGCCACTTGGGAGTTTTTGCCCAAAACATATATCAATTTTCAAACAGCATTTGCCTATACACTACAGCGGCAGCAAGCGTATTTCAATAACCGCATGATGGGCTACGGCAGCCTGTACATGCAGGGCTTGGAGTACAATGTGATTGATGGAACATTTGGCATTATGGGCCGCACCACTTTGCGGCGTAAGTTGTTTAGTACCACTTTTAAAGGGCCCGAAAAATGGAAGACCTACAGCCGCATCCCCTTTACTTTTTACCTGAAAGGCTATGGCAACCTGGGGTATGTGTATGACAAAGTGCCGGGCGTTACCAACTTTATGAACAACCGCCTGCTGCGTACTGCCGGCTTTGGTTTAGAAATTGCCAGTATTTACGACGCCGTACTCAAGTTAGAATATAGTTTCAATCAGTTTGGCCAGAGTGGTTTTTTCATACACACCAGTGCCGACTTTTAGCAATAAGCCAGTAGCTTAGCCCTGCAAGCTGGTTGAATAACCAAAAAATGAAGTAGAACAATCCTCATGAAAGTTGCGATATATAGCCGGGGCATCGAAGCAGAACAAATGGAACATTATGCATGGTTGCTGCAAGAGCTCACCCTTCACAAAGCCAGTATACTGTTGTACAAATCGCTGGCCAGCACCGATAGTTATCCTTTTTTGCAGAAATACAAGTACGATGTATTTGAAACAGATACCCACCTGGACGAAACAGTAGACTGTGTGATAAGCCTTGGTGGCGATGGCACTGTGCTGGATGCTGCCATTCTTATACGTGGCAAAGGCATTCCACTACTGGGTATCAATTTTGGCCGGTTGGGCTTTTTGGCCACGTTGGGCAAAGAAGCACTGAAGCAAGCCGTGGAAGCCCTTGTACACCGCAGCTATCATATAGACCAGCGTACACTCATACATGTAGATGCCGATGTACCACTTTTTGCAGCGGCACCATTTGCCCTCAATGAGTTTGTAATACACAAAAGAGATTTTTCGCCAATGATAAAAATTCACACTTACCTCAACGGTGAATTTTTAAATACCTACTGGGCCGATGGTGTAATTGTAGCTACACCCACTGGTAGCACAGGCTACAACCTTAGTTGCAATGGTCCAATTGTTTTTCCTGAAAGTAAATCGCTGGTGATAACACCCATTGCCCCGCATAACCTCAATGTGCGTAGCATTATTGTTCCTGATGACAACATTGTAAGTTTTGAAGTAGAAGGCCGTGCCGAAAACTTTATGTGTGCCATGGATGCCCGCCGCGAAGTAGTAGATATTAAAACACAGGTAGCAGTGCGTAAAGAATCATTTACCGTTGGGCTTGTACGCCTGAGTGAAAATACTTTTTTGGAAACCCTGCGTAAAAAACTGGCATGGGGATTGGATATCAGAAATTGAAGTCCGTTAAACAAGCAGGCTTTGTAGCTTTTTTGTTCACAACGCTTAAAAAAAGCTGCACAGAGCCACTGTTGAGTGCATACCAAACCTGTTGTGCATTCGTTTTACTCGGGTACCCAGTTATTTTGCATACAATGAAAAAATGGTTTTTTGCAATACTGTTACTAATAGCTGCTGCCTTGCCGGGCAAAAGTCAGCTGTATGAATCAACGGTGCTCAATGGTGAGTTTGGCGTAGCCGTGGGTGCCGCCCATTATTTTGGCGACCTCAATACCAATGCCAGTTTGAGTCGGCCAAAGCCTGCTATTTCATTATTATTCAGAAAGCAATTTGGCAATTACATAGCCCTTCGGCTGCAGGGTACCTACGCCCGGCTTGGCTATAGCGATGTACACAGTAAAAACATAACGGAGCGTACCCGCAACCTTAGTTTCAATACCGACGTATTTGAGTTGGCATTGATGGGCGATTTCAACTTTTTCCGTTTCATCCCCGGCCAGAGAGACTACAACTTTACGCCATACGTTACGTTTGGTGCAGGCTTTTTCACCTACGATCCTTACGCATTTTTGGCTGGCGAAAAATACTTTTTACGCCCATTGGGCACCGAAGGACAAGGCTCGGCACTATACCCCGACCGAAAGCCTTACAGCAGCATGGCCGTAAGTTTTCCTATTGGCATTGGCATCAAGTACAACCTCTCGGCACGTACCAACCTGACGTTTGAAATTACCCACCGCTTTACCAATACCGATTACCTCGATGATGTGAGCACTACTTATGCTGGTGCGGCGGCATTTCCCAACCTGCCCGATGGCAGCCCATCGCCTGCATTTTTACTGCAAGACCGTAGTTACGAATTAGGCCCGCCCATCGGTACAACCGGCAGGCAGCGGGGCAATAGTTTGCAAAAAGACCAATTCATTACTGCACAAATAGGCATTACGTTCAACCTTACTTCTTACCGGTGCCCTACAGCTTATTAAAGCTGCTGAATAAGCATGTGTTATGCTTATTCATTTGGATGAATAGCACTTTGTAAGCTTGTTGTTAGGTTTAATCGTAGTGGAACCTGCATTGAAGAATGTAACATTTCTGGTCTACTCCCTTTTTGCCTTCTACTTTATATACAAGGCGGTGTTCACCTGAAATTCTTCTTGACCAAAACCCTTTTAAATCGAATCGTAAAGGCTCGGGTTTACCCATTCCTTGGAAGGGAGTCCTTCTAATTTCGTTGAGGAGATCTTTGATTTTTTCAACAACACTACTGTCCGTTTCTATCCAATACTGAAAATCTTCCCATCCATTTTCTGTAAACTCAAAGTTCATACTACTGGTTTACAAATTAAAATTTCGGGTATTGCCGTTGTTTAGCTGGTCAATGGACTCATACAGACGCTGCCTGTTGGCGCCGGTAGATAAAAGATGCCCTGTTTCGCAAAGCGAATTGTATTCTTTCATGGAGATAATCACCACTGCTTCTTCTTCGGCAGCTCTTGAAACAACAAGCACATCCGACGATTGAGAAACATCGTCAAGATACTTTTTCATGTTACTTCTTAATTGGGAAACCGATACAGCTTGCATAACTACAACTTTATATAAATGTACAATATTTGGTACAACTTGTTGTACAAGTTCGGGCAAAAATTCGGCAAAAAAGAATTACATAGGAGTAGACCCACCTACAATACAAAGGCCCGCCACATGGCAGGCCTTTGTATTATCAATAAAATGAAAACGAAGTTGCTGAGAAAATTATCCCAGCGCTACACGCTTAAAGCCAAGCACCTGCAGGTCGCTACCCAGGTATTCAGCTACAGTCTTGCTGCTGTCTTTTACAAACGGCTGCAGCATCAGTGTGTTTTCTTTGAAGAATGCATTGAGTTTGCCTTCGGCAATTTTGCCAATCATTTCATCGGGTTTACCGGCCATTTTAGGATCGTTCTTCATTTGATCGATCACAATAGCACGTTCACGTTCGATGGTTTCGGCAGATACGCTAGAAGCATCAACAGCCAGTGGGTTCATGGCAGCAATTTGCATCGCCACGTCTTTACCAGCTTCGGCAGCTTCTTTGCTCAGGCCTACCAATACGCCCATGCGGTATGCACCGTGGATGTATGAGGCTACGTATTCAGCGTCTACACGCTCAAACTTGCTGATACCGATTTTTTCGCCGATAGAAGCCAGTTTGTCGTTGATGAGTTCAGCAACCTTAGTACCGTTTACACTTACTTCAGCCAGTTCTTCAGCACTTTTTACGTTGTTGGCAATGGCAGCGTCGGCAATGCTCTGAGCAAAGGCAACGAAGTCAGCATTCTTAGATACGAAGTCAGTTTCGCAGCTGATGCACACAGCAATACCGGTTTTGTTGTCGGCAGTGGTTTGTGCAATTACTACACCTTCTTTGGCTTCGCGGTCGCTACGCTTGGCAGCAATCTTCTGGCCTTGCTTACGCAACCAGTCGATGGCAGCTTCGAAGTCGCCGTTGGTTTCAGTCAGCGCTTTGCGGCAATCCATCATACCGGCACCGGTAGCCTGACGGAGTTTATTAATATCAGCAGCGGTAATTGTTACAGTTGACATATGAGTTGAATTTGAAAATTTGACAAGGTGAAAATTTGAGCATGAAGCAGGCGATGCTGTTTCACATCCGTTTTTCAAATCAGGAGCATGGTCGTTATTAAACATGCTCCGGTGCGATACCCAAAGTTCGTTTGGTAGCAGCGCAAACCGGAGCAGGTTTTATTATGGTTTCATTAAGTACAACAAAGGATGCAGCCTAATGAACAAAACCGATGGGCCTAAGCCCAAGGGCTACCGGACATTAGCGGCCACCACCACCACCACCGGCAGGCTTACGACCACCGCCGCCAGCATTGGCTACGCGACGACGGGGAGCACCACCAGGACCAGCAGCGTTGCCGCTGTTGGCACCACGGCCACGGCCACCACGACCAGCACGGTCACGGTCTTCGCCACCTTCTTCGGCATCAAAACGAGCTGAAGCTTCGGTTACTTCTTCTTCAGTATCCTCGTCTTTAGCAGCCTGACGCTCAGCCAAGCCTTCGGCAATAGCAGCAGTGAGGTAGTTTACGATGATTGCGATAGACTTGGTAGCGTCGTCGTTCGATGGAACGGCGAAGTCTACTTTGTTTGGATCGCAGTTGGTATCTACCATACCGAGGGTAGTGATACCGAGGCGACGGGCTTCAGCCAAAGCGATGTGCTCGTGGCCAATATCTACCAAAAACAGGGCAGCAGGAATGCGGCTCATGTTGGCAATACCGCCGAGTACCTTTTCCATTTTGTCCTTATCACGGGTCAAAGTGAGGCGTTCTTTCTTGGTAATGCTTTCCAGTGTACCGTCGTTCAGCATTTTTTCGATGCTCTGCATTTTCTTCACACTCTTACGTACGGTGTTGAAGTTGGTGAGCATACCACCCAACCAACGTTCAGTAACGTAAGGCATGTTTACACGCTGAGCACATTCAGTTACGATTTCTTTTGCCTGCTTTTTGGTAGCCACAAACATGATTTTTTTACCGCTCTTGGCAATTTGCTTAAGTGCGGCTGCAGACTCCTGCAGACCTTCTACTGTTTTGTTGAGGTCGATGATGTGGATGCCTTTCTTTTCGGCAAAAATGTAAGGCAGCATTTTGGGGTTCCACTTCTTCTTGAGGTGACCAAAGTGTACACCTGCATCGAGAAGCTGCTGCTGGAGAGAAGTATTTTGTTCCATTTGAATGACTTGTTTGTTGTTTGTAGTTTTTTGTTTGTTGTTGGTTTGTGCCTTTTGGATAACCAAAAACAACAAACCAAAAACCAAAAACGGAATTAGCGTTTAGAGAACTGGAAGCTCTTACGTGCTTTCTTCTTACCAGGTTTTTTACGTTCTACAGCACGTGGGTCGCGGGTAAGCAGGCCAGCGGCTTTCAGTGCAGGGCGGAACTCTGGGTTTACTTCAATGAGGGCACGGGCAATACCGAGCTTGGTAGCTTCGGCCTGGCCTTTGATACCACCACCAGCAGCGTTTACTTTTACATCATACTTGTCGATGCCTTCAACGGTTTTCAATGGCAGTTCTACCTGATTTTGCAGGTATACCAACGGGAAATACACTTTGTAATCCTTGTCGTTTATAGTGATAGCACCGCTACCCTTGGTCAGAAATACGCGGGTTACCGCTTCTTTCCTACGACCCAATGCATTTGTTTGCTTTTCCATTTATTTGGAATTTGAGATTGTAATGTGGTAAAATCCTATCGCCCCTGTGGGCATTAGGGGGTTGTTAGAATTTCAGATCTTTTGGTTGCTGCGCAGTGTGCGGATGCTGCGTACCAGCATATACAAACAGCTTCTTCACCATTTTGCGACCCAGACGGTTTTTGGGGAGCATGCCTTTTACAGCACGTTCTACAATTACTTCAGGGCGACGCTTCAGCAAATCCTTAGCAGTTTCTTCTTTGAGACCACCGGGATAACCGCTGAAATTCTGGTACATTTTGTCGTCAAACTTGTTGCCGGTAAATACAACCTTATCGGCGTTGATAACAATCACGTAGTCACCAGTGTCTACGTGTGGAGTGTATGAGGCCTTGTGCTTGCCACGCAATACAGCGGCAATACGGGCACACATACGTCCTACGGTTTGATTGGTACCGTCTACAACGAACCACTGACGCTGTACGGTAGCCGCATTCGCATGCTTTGTAGTAAAATGTAACTTACTCATTCTTGTTTTTTTAAGTTGGATAGTGTCGCCATCCCGTACACTACCCGGTTTTCAAATTGGGTGGCAAAGGTATCGGGATACACAACATACAGCCAAGATTTTACAAGTCTTTTTTGTAAGCACCTATTACAACGTATTGATTTTCAATAAAATTTTTTACTGCTTTTTTATCTGTATAGTTCAAAGTGGCCACTGGCAAGGCTTTTGAGCCTATGAATTACCGAAAGGCTTATCCCTACAATGTTTGGTGTAATGGCTATTTACAACCTTATCGCATCCAACATGCGCATCTCCCCCGGCTGCAGGCCTTCAATAGTAAGCCTGCCCTGGCGCCATCGTACCAGCCGCAGGGTAGGAAAACCCACGGCAGCCGTCATGCGGCGTACCTGCCGGTTTTTACCTTCGGTAATGGTGAGGCTCAGCCAACTGGTGGGAATATTGGCCCGATAGCGGATGGGTGGATGCCGCTCCGGCAGGTTGGGTTCGGCAGGCAGCAGCCTTGCATGGGCCGGCAAGGTTTGGTGCGGTTTGCCATCAATAGAAATGAGCACTCCTTTTTCCAGCTGTTGCAAAGCTTCATCAGTTATCTGACCTTCTACCTGCACCCAGTATTCTTTTTCTGTTTTGGCATTGGGGTGCAGCAGTTGCTGGTTCAGGCGTTTGTCGTTGGTCAGTAGCAACAGGCCTTCGCTATCATAATCGAGCCGGCCAACTGGGTACACATCTTGCTCCACAGAAAAAAAATCTTTCAGCGTTTGCTTGCCTTCCACGGGGCTAAACTGACTCATGACCTGAAAAGGCTTGTAGATAAGGTAATATTTTAGTTTGGCCATACGCTACATTTTTGAACCACGGAGACAAGGAGGCACAAAGGAACACTAAGGAATCAACAGTTGGCGGTTTGCAGTTTGCAAGGCCTGCCTTTTGTTTTTTGAAACACATTTGCGCATTGATTTCACTCATTGCCTCATTGACGGTATTTCATTGGCATATTTGCACATCCGTTTTTCGCAGTTTATTTGTCCCATTTGCACATCAGCACAATTGCTCATTTTCACATTTATCTATGCGTATTATATCCTACAACGTCAACGGTATACGGGCGGCTATTAAAAAAGGTTTTCTCGACTGGCTGAAAACCGACCCCGCCGATATCATTTGCCTGCAAGAAACCAAGGCCGTAAAAGAAGATGTTGACCACCACCTGTTTACCGAGCTGGGCTATCACGACTATTGGTTTAGTGCCGAAAAGAAAGGATACAGCGGCGTGGCTATTTTGACCAAAACACCCGCTGACCAAGTGCTGTATGGCAATGGCATTGCCCAGAGCGATGCAGAAGGCCGGTTGATAAGGGCCGACTTTGGCGATGTAACGGTGGTGAACGCCTATTTTCCCAGCGGCACCAGTGGCGATGAAAGGCAAGCTTACAAATATGTGTGGCTCGATGAGTTTTTGGGGCATATCAATGACCTGCGCCAAAGCCGGCCGCAACTGGTGATTACCGGCGATTACAACATTGCCCACCGCGAAATAGACATCCACGATCCCAAAGGCAATAAGAAATCCAGCGGCTTTTTACCAGAAGAACGGGCATGGATGGACAAATGGATGGCGCAGGATTTGATTGATACTTACCGACACCTGCACCCCGAGCAAACTGGTGCCTACAGCTGGTGGAGCCAGCGCTTTCCCAGTGTACGGCTCAACAACAAGGGCTGGCGCATCGACTACATTTCTGTAACCGGCAATTTGGCGCCCCGGATTAAAGCCGCCGCCATTTACCCCGATGTAAAACACAGCGACCATTGCCCCGTGTATGTAGAGCTGGGCAAAAAGATGGGACGCGGATGAAATTCAATGGGACGCGGATTTTTTACGGATGAATACAGGATTTTCGCTGATGAGTTATGTTTGGATTGATTCGCCGCAGATTCACGGATTTTTCGGTTTTAGATTTACACAGCATAAACTTCGTGTTCCTTTGTGCCTTCTTAGCGCCTTGGTGGTTCAAAAATCTCCGTATTCGGCAAATGCAAAAAATCCTCTCTCATTAGCACATTTGTATTTCTATGCTCATTTATAACGTCACCACCAAAGTAACCTGGGCCATACACCAAGACTGGCTGCAATGGATGCAACAGGTACACATACCCGAAGTAATGGCCACAGGCTGTTTTAGCCACAGCCAAATGGTGCGCCTGCTGGAAACCGAGGAGGAAGATGGCCCGACATACGCCGTTCAATACCACGCCGATAGCCGCCAGCAGTACGATGCCTATATAGAGCTGCATGCACCAGCACTGCGCCAAAGCAGCATGGAAAGATGGGGCAATCAGTTCATTTCCTTCCGCAGTTTGATGGAAGTAGTTGCCTGATTGTGGAAAAGAATCAGCAGGGCATTTTTTCGTTTTTGCAAATAGCATATGCCCTGAAACCTGCGCCAGCACTGCATTTCGTGATAAAATTTACCAAAACCCTTGCTACACAAGCGTTTTAGCGTTTTTTACATTTATTACCGGTTGATTTTTGCCAGTATCAAAACCGTCGGAAACCCAATACTGGCAAGGGTTTGCGCAAAAAAAATGTTGATAACTCAGCACCTTGGCTGATGGTGGTACATTCTATATTTGTTGAAGACATTTAAAAACTCATTTTATGAACAAAGCTGATTTGATTGCCAAGATTGCTGAAGATGCAGGTATTGCCAAAACACAGGCTGGTGCCGCTCTTGATTCTTTTGTAGAAGCGATCACTAAAACATTGAAGAAAGGTGACAAAGTAACCCTGGTTGGTTTCGGTACTTTCTCTGTATCTAAGCGTGCTGCCCGTACAGGCCGTAACCCTCAAACTGGTGAAACCATCAAAATCAAGGCTAAAAAAGTTGCCCGCTTTAAGCCAGGCAAAGAGCTTTCTGAAAAGATCTAATTTTACGCTGACTGACAGCAAAAAGCAGGGTGTGCAAACGCCCTGCTTTTTTATTTGGGTTGTATCAGCCTATATTTGCCGCTCTAATAAAATCAATCAACTATGGGAAGAGGTGATAAAAAAACCAAGAAGGGCAAGATCTTCAAAGGCTCTTTTGGTAAATCTCGCTTGGCTCGCCCTACGCAAAACAAGCGTAGCGCTGTTATCAAGAAGGAAGAAGCGTAATGATACATACGCCCCCGAAAAAATTAAAAGCAACAGTGTTTACTGTTGCTTTTTTGTTGCGCCACCGGTTGCCCGCAGCTGCTATCTGATTTAGCTTATTTACTTACCAAAGTGCCCACCTGTTCGCCCATCACCACTTTTTTCAGGTTGCCGGGGGTGTTCATGTCAAAAACAATAATGGGCAGGTTGTTTTCCATACATAACGTAAACGCCGTCATATCCATCACTTTCAGGTTTTTGCTGATGCACTCCTGATAGCTGATTTGCTCGTATTTGGTGGCTGTAGGGTCTTTTTCGGGGTCGGCAGTGTAAATACCGTCTACACGGGTACCTTTCAAAATTACCTCGGCTTTTATTTCAATAGCCCGTAGTGAACCAGCGGTATCGGTAGTGAAATAGGGGTTGCCTGTACCCGCACCAAAAATCACCACCCGGCCTTTTTCGAGGTGGCGCATGGCCCGGCGGCGGATGTATGGCTCTGCCACCGATTCCATTTTGATGGCGCTTTGCAAACGGGTGTACACGCCAGCTTTTTCCATGGCACTTTGGATGGCCATACCATTAATAACGGTAGCCAGCATCCCCATGTAATCGCCCTGTGCACGTTCGATACCGGTGTCGGCTTCGTTCATACCGCGGTAAATATTGCCGCCACCAATTACAATGGCTACTTCTACACCTTCGGCCACAATGGATTTGATTTCGGCAGCGTATTGCGCCAGCACTTTAGGATCGAGGCCAAAAGCATTGTCGCCCATCAGCGACTCACCAGAAAGTTTGAGCAATACCCGTTTGAATTTAGCTGCCATGTGTTGGTAATTTTTTACGTAGAAAGTGGCGCAAAGAACCTGAAAAAAAAGCGGACAGCAAAAAGGAAATGCCTGTACACAACAAAGCCACTCCGATGGAGCGGCTTGCAAAAAATTGAGTCGGGATGACTGGATTCCCCGTCTGCCAAACGGGCAGGGAACCAGCGCCCCCTTTGTGCCGAACGAAGTGCGCTACCGTCCCGATCGCTATCGGGATGCGCTACATCCCGAATGAGGCAATAAAAATACAGTACTACAAAAAATTCATGCGGCAAATTTTTACGCATTTGCGTTACCCGTAATTGAGTTGAATTGCTGGACCATTTCACTGACTGTTTTGTTTATGCCACAAAAAAATCTGTGCATTCGTGGCAGCAAAAAAGGGCCACAGATGCACAGATTATTGACTAGAAATTGAAAGCTACAACTGATGTATGCAGTGCAGCAATATCAATACGTGATCACTTGTTCTTCAATCACTGCCGGCAGCTCCCGCCATTGGTACAGCTGGTTGCGCAGCTGTGGCTCAAAGCCTGCTTCGGCTATGGCTTCCTGAATGCTCTTGTACGTAAAACGGTGTGGCGCACCGGCTGCACTCACCACATTTTCTTCGAGCATTATGCTGCCAAAATCGTTGGCGCCTGCATGCAGGCTCATTTGCGCTACGGCCTTACCCACTGTGAGCCAGCTGGCTTGTATGTTGGTAATATTCGGCAGGAAAATGCGGCTGATGGCAATCATGCGTACATATTCTTCGCTGGTGGTAAGGTTGTGTACACCACGTATGCGGGTAAGCAGGGTATCTACATCCTGGAAGGTCCATGGAATGAAGGCGGTGAAACCATAGCTGCCTTCCGGCTTACGGCTTTGTACTTCCCGCAATTTTTCCAAATGCTCAAAGCGTTCCCGCAGGGTTTCTACGTGGCCAAACATCATGGTACCACTGGTAGCCATGTTGAGTTTGTGGGCTTCGTGCATTACATCGAGCCATTCTTGCGCACCACATTTACCCTTGCTGATGAGACGACGAACCCTGTCGACCAATATTTCGGCACCGGCACCGGGCAGGCTGTCCATACCCGCATCCTGCAAGGCTTTCAGCACTTCGGCATGGGTGCTTTTTTCCAGCTTGGTGATGTGTGCCACTTCGGGTGGCCCAAGGGCATGCAGGCGAATGTCGGGGAACTCGGCCTTGATAGCACGGAAAGTGTCGACATAATACTTTAGCCCCAGCTCCGGATGGTGGCCACCTTGCAGCAGCAACTGATCGCCACCCCACTGAATGGTTTCCACAATTTTTTTGCGATAGGTGTCCATGTCGGTGATGTAGGCTTCGGCATGGCCGGGTATGCGGTAGAAATTGCAAAACTTACAGTTGGCAATGCACACATTGGTGGTGTTTACATTGCGGTCTATTTGCCAGGTTACTTTGCCATGCGGCACTTTTTGGCGGCGCAGGGTATCGGCCACGGCCATAAGCTCGGCCAGTGGAGCCTGTTCAAATAAAAACATGCCTTCTTCAATGGTCAGAAATTCAGACCGAAGGGCTTTGTCGTATAAAGTAGGTAAATGAAACATAAGTATGATATAACAAAAAAGAGCTGCTGCTGTTGTATGCCATGCAGCGGAGGTGAGCAAAAGTAAGCCTTCGTGTATGAATGCAAATGATACAATAGCACCAATGCTATTTGCCTGTAAATTGTACCTGAATGATTGCGCAACTCTCTTTCTACGTAAAACAACTTTCCATTCGTTGGTGGCTGTGCCTGCTGTTGTACCCGGGCTTATCGGCCACAGCACAAACAAAGGATGCAGCGGCAATGCTGCTGACCACTTTCAGGTTTGAGCAAATGACCGGTGGAATTATTCTGCTGAAAGCTACGATAGACAATCATTCCGACTCACTGAATTTTATACTTGACACGGGTAGCGGCGGCATATCGCTGGATAGCATTACCTGCCAGCGGTTGGGTATTCGCACAGAAGCCAGCAACCGCACCATACGCGGAATAGCGGGTGTAAAACAGGTAGATTTTGCCTATAATCATACCCTGCACTTGCCCGGGTTGAAAGTACCCGGCATGAACTTTCACATCAACGATTATGAACTGCTGACCAGCGTGTACGGGATAAAAATTGACGGCATCATCGGCTTTAGTTTGTTTTCGAGATACATTGTTTCGCTCAACTACGATAGCCACGAAATAGCCCTCTACACCCAAGGCAAAATACCGTACCCCGAAAGAGGCTTTTTTTTGACACCCACTATTGCCGGCCTGCCTATACAAGATGCCAGCGTAGCCGACCAGAGCAAAAGAACGGGGCGTTTTTACCTGGATACAGGCGCTGGATTAAACCTGCTTTTTTCATCGGCCTATGTGCGGGATAGTGGACTTTTTGCCCAAAATAAACAACGTTATGCTACCGTAGCCGAAGGCCTTGGCGGTAAAACATCGATGGAAATGACCGTGCTGAAAAAGTTTAAACTGGGGCCGTATGGGTTTAGAAATGTACCGGTGTACATGTTCGACGATGAATTTAACGTGACCGCTTACCCACAGCTGGGCGGCCTTATTGGCAATGATATTTTACGCCGCTTCAATGCCATTATTGATTATAGCACCAGTCGTTTTCACCTTACCCCCAACACCCATTTTTACGATGCCTTCGACTACTCTTATACAGGCTTGGGTATGTATCAGCAAGACGATCTGATAGTAATAAGCGATGTAATACCAGGCTCACCAGCCGATAAAGCAGGCATGCAGGTAAATGATGTGGTGGTGGCCATAGAAAATAATTTGACCAACAACATTCAAACCTACAAGCAACTACTCATGCAGTCGGGTAAAAAAGTGCGGTTGGTATTATCCAGAGACAATGAACTGTTTGAGTGCACTTTATATATTGAATCCATCAGAAAAAAACTGACCGCAAAAGCCAGCCCCAAAAGCAAATAACCGGGGCAAAACAAATGCTATCGTTTATCAATTGACCGTTGTTTGCTGCTCGTTTACCTAAACTTAAGGCTGCTGCATTGGCGTTACCTGTACTTTTGCGCCAAATTTTTTGGATACATGAAAAGACTTTTACCCCTTTTAATGCTCTTGGTTTCGGCCAGTGCATGGGCACAGGTAAGCATTACTGCCCTTAGTACGGCTTACACACAAAATTTTAATACCCTCGATAATACAACGGGGGTGACTGGCTCTTCAGTAGCACTGCCCACCGGCTGGTTGATTTTTGAAAATGGCACCGGCACCAGCCCCTTGCAGGATGGATTGTATGCGGTAGACAACGGTACGTTGAACAATGGCAATGCGTATAGCTATGGTGCTCCCTCCAGTACAGACAGGGCTTTGGGCTTATTGCAAAGTGGCAGTGTAAACCCTAGCATTGGTGTTGCTTTTACCAACAATACCGGCGGCGTTATCAATAGCCTTACCATCTCTTACAGGGGCGAAATGTGGCGGATTGGTGTTACCAACCGTGGCGGTGCCGACCGTATCGATTTTCAATACAGTATCGATGCCAGCAGCCTTTCTACCGGCACCTGGACGGATATAAACAGTCTCGACTATTCCTCTTCCGTTATCAGCGGCACCACAGGTCCGCTGGATGGCAATGCCACCGGCAATTTCACTAACGTTTCTTCTTCCATCACAGGCCTCAACATACCCAATGGGGCTACTTTTTACCTGCGTTGGACAGACTTCAATATTGCCTCTAACGACGATGGCTTGGGTGTAGATGACTTTAGCCTTACGGCAGAAGGTACTCCAGGTGTATTTTGCAGCAGCCCATCAGCTGCCCCTACCAATCTGGTACTTACAACTGCCAGCACCGCTATTGCAGGTTCATTTACAGGCAGTGCCAGTGCCGATGGTTATGTGGTATTTCGCAGCACCAGCAGCAGCCTTGGCTTTACACCTTTTGATGGCATTCCTTACACAGCTGGCCAAACCGTAGGTACCGGCGTGGTAGTGTACACTGGCACGAACACTTCATTTTCTGCTACTGGCCTTACTGCTGGTACCCAGTACTATTTCTTCGTATTTAGCCTCAATGGATTTGCCTGCAGCAATGGCCCCTTGTATTTTGGTACTTCGCTCAATGGTAGCGCCACCACCACCACCGGCAGCACCAACGACTGGCCGGAGGGCTACTACGATGGTGCCATCGGCCTGAGCTGTGCACCTCTAAAAACGGCGCTGAAAACAGCCATTACCACAGGTAATACACCAAAAACATATGGCGATTTGTGGACGCAATATCTCATCAGCGATATTAAACCACGTGAAGTGGGTACCGGCTCAGCCAATGTAATTTGGGATATCTACAGCGATAACCCCACCGGTACCGACCCGTACAACTTTACACCCGGAACTGTAGCCAGCGGTGGCCAGCAAGACGATGGCTCTGGCGGTGCCAGTGAAGGTGACAGATACAACCGTGAGCACACTGTGCCACTCAGTTGGTTCGATGGTAATACTGGTAGTGCCGGCGCAGCTACCGATTACCTGCACATTATGCCTACCGATAAGTTTGTAAATAACCAACGTGGAAGTTATATCTACGGTGAAGTAAGCAACCCCACCTGGACCAGCCAGAATGGTAGCAAACTTGGGCCCAATTCCTTTGCCGGCCTTACCGGTACTGCGTTTGAACCCATCAACGAATACAAGGGTGATGTGGCACGTGCCTTCCTGTATTTCGTAACCCGCTATCAGGATAACATGACCAGCTACAGCGGTGGTGGTTTTGGTACACAAGCTTTTGACAACAGTGCTTTCCCAAGTGTTGATATAGACTACCTGCGCCTGATGATTAAATGGCACAATCAGGACCCCGTAAGCCAAAAAGAACGTGACCGCAACAACGCGGCATACACTTTTCAGCGCAACCGCAATCCCTACATCGACCGTCCGGAATACGTATCTCAGGTGTGGAACAGCACTTGTGCCGGTTTGGGTGCATTGCCTGTAACCCTGGAGTGGTTTAAAGGAGCTCTCAAAGGCACCAACGTACAACTGGAATGGCAGAACAGCAACGAAGCCAACTTTAGCCGCTACGAAATACAGCGTAGTGTAAATGGCACCGATTATCAAACCATTGCTACTGTAAATGGCCGCAATATCCGCAACTATACTTACAGCGATGATGTAAGCAAGCTCGGTGGCCGTCGTTTGTACTACCGCCTCAACATGGTAGATAAAGATGGCAGCAGCAAACTGAGCAGTGTGTTTACCATTCACCTGCAGGCCAATGTACGCTTTCAGGTATACCCCAACCCTGCCAGCAGCAACATTACCGTAGAACTGGGCAGCAGCCTCTTCAGCGGTAGCCTGATTGTAACCGACATGACCGGCCGTAGCGTTTACAGCCGTCAGCTGAGCAACCAGCGTGGCCAGGTAGCAGTATCGGTACAGCAACTGCCTGCCGGCCGCTATTTGGTACAGCTCAAAGCCGACAACGGCACCGTGAGCAGCCAGTCGTTCAACGTGGCCCGTTAATAGCACATTTCATATACAATAAAAAAAGCCGGAGCTATCTGCTTCGGCTTTTTTTATTGATGGCTTACTCTCTTTTTTTTGGCAGCGGATATTTGACTCAATGGCACACTTGCATTTACAAAACAACCCTTTGGCAATCCGGATGTAACTGTAACAGTACCATGATGACGTTCAATTCGTCCCTTCATTTTTATAAATGCTTGCTCCGATTCTGCTGTTGCATTATCAAATGAGCTATTGTCCTCCATTTTCAAGTTTAATTGTCCATTTATATCTGCAAGCGTGACACTCAATTTTTCCTGGTTTGAATTTTTAAGTATGAACTTCAGGTGATCTTCTACAATTCTGTAAATCATCAGCTGGGTATCATAATCCATCGAATCCATGTGTTTGCTACTGTTATTAAAATCAATTTTCATGACTAAAGGAGTAGACAACCGGGCAATCATGTCCGCTAATGCACCTTCAATGCCAATTATTTTAATGCGGGGCACATTTAAAATATCATTGAGTTGGTCCAACTCTTTTGAGGCTGTCGTTAAAATCGTCGCTGTTTCTTTCAGGCGTTTTTCATTCATGTGCCCACCATGTCCAATCATGCCATTCATCATTTTGGCAGCTGACAGTAATTGTGCTACTCTTTCATTCAGCCGGTAATTAATCACAAATCTGTCTAACTCAGATTCTTGAATGACATTCTCTGTAATCAGTTGGAGGTTTTCACGAATACCTTTCTCTCGAGTTATATCTGCTGACTTTCGCTTGGTTATATCTTGTACAATGCCTACCAGTTTTGCGGTTTTACCTTTTACCAATATGGGCTTCATCTTCAGATGAACCCAAAAGAGCTTACCCTTAGCCGTTACTTTAATGAATTCACCTTCGTGCTCTTTGCCAGTTTGGATGGCCCTTTGCAGTAGCATCCTTACAACTTCGCGGTGTTCGGGAATGTAAAAATTAATCGAGGTTTCGAGATCTACTGGTGTGCCAATGGGCAACTGATGCATTCTATACGTTTCATGCAACCATATAGCTTTTTTTGAAAGGACATCAAACTCCCATCCACCCACTTTGGCTAATCGGGTGCACTGCGTCAGAAACACTGCCTGTGCTTCTGCAGACATATGCTGTAGGCTACGGTTACCGTAGTGTTTCATTTCTAATGTCTTTATTCCTGCTCTGAGAAGTAAATGCAGGTCCTGAAAAGCAAACAAATCGAAAAGTGATAAAGTGTGGGCTAAAAAACAAAGCCTGATGAATGCAAATATAAATTTAAGGTTTTTTTTAACACCCCGCCTTCTATTCTGCAATCCTTTGGTCGTCAATCGGGGAAGAAATTTGATCTGCCGTTCCTTTATATGGGACTGTTGAACATATAATCCTGCCCTTCAAATGAGACTGGAAAGCGGATTCAACATTCGGAAATTCAGATAATTTTTTGGCAGCCTATTGTGTGTACTAAGGCAGCAGCCAATATGGTTAGGTCATTACATTTTTATACTCTTCTTATACCATTCATCCTCCGGAAGTACTTCCTTGAGCTCTTCATATATCTATGTGAAACAAGTACTTAAGCTATAACCTAATGTTGAAATTTGCTTGGCTTTTCTTTCCGACATTTGCCCCTTATGATTCACTACGAAAAATTCATGTTGCCCAACGGGCTCACTGTAATCGTTCATCCAGATTTTAGCACCCCCATGGCTGTGGTAAATGTGATGTACGATGTAGGTGCCCGTGATGAAAGCCCCGACAGAACAGGCTTTGCGCATTTGTTTGAGCACCTCATGTTTGGCGGCAGCATCAACATACCAGATTACGATGAACCCCTGCAAATGGCCGGCGGCGAAAACAATGCCTATACCACCAACGACCTTACCAACTACTACATACAACTACCGGTAGAAAATCTGGAAACCGCTTTCTGGCTCGAAAGCGACCGCATGCTCAGCCTGGCCTTTAGCCCCGAAAGTTTGGAAGTGCAGCGCAAAGTGGTTTGTGAAGAATTCAAAGAGCACTACATCAATAAACCGTACGGCGATGTATGGCACAAACTGCGGGAGCTGAGCTACACACAGCATCCTTATCGCTGGATGACCATTGGCAAAGAATTGCGCCATGTAGAAGAAGCGCAGCTTGTCGATGTAAAAAACTTTTTCTTTAAGCACTACACCCCTTGCAATGCCATACTGGTAGTAGCCGGGCCTGTACAAACAGCCGATGTAAAAGCACTGGCCGAAAAATGGTTTGGCGATATTCCATCGGGTACAAAATATGTACGCCAGCT
>JADLHL010000083.1 GCA_020848815.1 Chitinophagaceae bacterium
GTGTCGGGTTCTTTTTTAGCTGTAATAGCCGGCATGCACATGCTGCACGTAGCAGGTGGCATTGTAGCCCTGGTATGGATGCTGCGCAATGCACTCTTTAGCAAAACCCGCAACTACAGTGCCGTACCGGCCGAAGTAGCCGCTCAGTACTGGCACTTTGTAGATCTGTTGTGGATTTACCTCTTCGTTTTTTTACAATTCGTGAGTTGATAAGGCAGATGAAAAGGCCTGCTGCAATGGGTGTTTGAGAAATATTGCATGCCTCAAATTTCTTTTGACCATTCTGTGACTTTTCACCTTCAGGCACTTATTTTTGCGACGTTCTCAAAAAACTGAATCAATCAATCTTTCTATGTCTTCAGCAGCAATTCCTGCCGGTACTAAATGGTGGAGTGGTGGTAAAAGCCCATTCAACCTGAGCTATGGCAAAATGATGATGTGGTACTTCCTCATGAGTGACGCATTCACCTTCGGTGCTTTCTTGATCGCTTATGGCACCACAAGATTTAGTGCTAACTACTGGCCCGACCCCAACCATGTGTTCGATTCTGCTCCATTCATACATGGTGGTGCGCCGCTGGTGTTTGTAAGTATCATGACGTTTATCCTGATTGTAAGTTCGGTAACGATGGTACTGGCTGTGCATGAAGGCCACAACATGAACCGCAAGGGTGTAGAAAAATACATGCTGTGGACTATCCTTGGTGGCTTGGCCTTCTTGGGCTGCCAGGCTTGGGAATGGACGCACTTGCTGACCGGCGAAAACGCTGTGCTGGTAAATGGTGAAATTGTAGAAATGGCTACCACTGTAAAAGTAAATCCTTGGGGTGATGTGGTACCCGGCATGATGCACAACGGCCATCAGGTTACAACACCCGGACCAGTTGCATTCGGCGGTTTCTTCTTCGGCATCACCGGTTTCCACGGCTTCCACGTACTGAGTGGTGTGGTTATCAATATCATCATGTACATCAAAACCCGCCTCGGTCATTTCGACCAGCGTGGCCACTATGAAATGATTGAGAAAGCTGGTTTGTACTGGCACTTTGTAGATCTGGTATGGGTATTCGTATTCCTGTGCTTCTATCTGATCTAACCTGTTTGTTCAACTCTTCTTTCGCATTTTCAACTTATCAAGCATATGAGTCATTCATCTCCGGCTTCATCAGAAATTACTTTTGTACAGCACCACGACGATGGCACGTTTAAAAAAACGGTACGGAAAGTAACCATCATTCTTTCTGTAGTAACCATCATAGAATTGTTGTGCGGTCTGGCCATTTTCAAACTGGGTCATGGCAGCCATGTGGCAGTCCTCATGATTAAAGGTTT
Source organism: Chitinophagaceae bacterium (assembly GCA_020848815.1). Lineage (GTDB taxonomy): Bacteria > Bacteroidota > Bacteroidia > Chitinophagales > Chitinophagaceae > Phnomibacter. The sequence goes on from JADLHL010000083.1 coordinate 1,333, forward strand.
GGTTACTATTCTGTCTTTGGCTAAAGCATTTTACATTACTTCATACTTCATGCACCTGGGCGATGAAATCCGCAATTTCATCATGACCATTATTGTGCCGCTGCTGTTGTTTGTGTGGTTTATTGCCGCATTCCTTATCGACGGGAATAGCTGGAGAACAATGAAAAACACAGAAGCAGGCTCTAAGCCAGCTCCTACAGAGCAAGTAGAAAAAGGGGTAGCACCCGGCGCAGAAAAATAATCTGCCATCTGGTTCGAACATATTTTGTACCGCCACTGTATTCAAATACAGTGGCGGTTTGCTTTAACAGTAATCAGCATGGCTGTAACCTGCATTCATCCACCTTCCTCATTACATTTGCACCCATGAATAAAACAGCGTGGCGGGGATTACTGGTAGCATTGTTTGTGCCCATTGGCAGTTACTTTATTGTAAAATTGTTGGGCGAAGACGCCGTGCAAATGCCGCCGAAATACTTTGCAGATTCTGTAGTAACCAATGTAAAAGACGGCAAAACAACGTACGATACTGCCTGGCATAGCATCCCCGATTTTACGTTTACCAATCATCTGGGTAAGCCGCAATCGTTGCACGAACTGGAAGGTAAAATTGTAGTGGTGAATACATTTTTTACCCGATGCCCCAATATTTGTCCCGGCCTCACCCGCAACATTAAAAAGCTGCAGAAATCATTCGAAAACCCCAAGCGTAAAAAGTTTGGCGACACCTCTGTGGTGTATTTCTTGTCGCTCAGCATCGACCCCGAAAGAGACAGCGTAGCAGCATTGAAAAAATGGGCCGACCGCTTTTTTGTAAACAGTGATAGCTGGAGCCTTATGACCGGCGACAAGCAAACGATTTATAATTTGCTGCTGAATGATTTTAAACTGGCCACACAAGACGGCGAAGGTGTCGACTCCAATTTTATTCATTCCGAAAAAGTAATGCTGCTCGACCGCAACCGGGTAGTACGGGGCTTTTACAACGGACTGGATAGTGTAGACATGGGTCGCCTTGCCGGAGACATCGGCAAGCTCTACCTGGAAAAAGATCGTCGTAAGCCATCTATTTTTCGCCAGTATATTCCGTTGATTCCTGTGTTGGCTACCATTCCGCTCATCTTATTTATTGTCATGTTCTTCCTCAACAGAAACCGTAAGAAAGAACAGTTTTAACTAACTGGAAAAAGCCCAATTAATCATTTCTAAATCCTAATTCATCATTCCACATGTTAGCCGCTACATTCAAAAAAAATGATAAACAGGCACGCCTGTTGATTGGAGTATTTTCATTTGTGGTATTTGCAGCCGTTGTGTTGCTCACCCGCATAAAGCTGGAAGTAGATCTTGGTTTTGATGTTCACGTTTTTGCAACCATCAATGCAGTCATCAACAGCATGATTGCAGTGCTGCTGGTGGCGGCATTGGTAGTGGTAAAGCAGGGCAAATATGCGCTGCATAAAAAACTGATGATGGGTGCTCTTGTGTTGAGCGTACTCTTTTTAGTAAGCTACATTGCACACCACTTACTGGCCGGTGATACCCGCTACGGCGATGCCAACCTCGACGGTACGGTAGATGCCGCTGAAATAGCCGCTGTGGGCACTATGCGGTATGTGTACCTCATCATTTTACTAACGCATATTTTTCTGGCAGCTATCATTCTGCCGTTCATTTTATTTACGGCATACCGTGGTCTTACGGCAGAGTTTCCGGCGCATAAAAAGCTGGCTAAAATTACCTGGCCATTGTGGTTGTATGTAGCCATTACAGGGCCGGTGGTGTACCTTATGATTAGTCCGTATTACACTGCATAAATAAAAGCCCGCTACATTTTCTGTAGCGGGCTTTTATTTATGGCGAAAAAGAAGATTATTCCTCTTCAATTCTTTCATCCACGGCATTGGCCACCATGCGTTGGCTCATGCGGCGCATGGGATTGCTGCGCAAATCGGCAAACTGACCGCGGCTCACCAGTATATCGATGGCTTTAAAAATAGCCGCCAGAAAACTGGAATGATCTGCTTCGCCCTTGCCGGCAATATCGAAAGCAGTGCCATGGTCGGGGCTGGTGCGTACTGCCGGTAAGCCCGCTGTATAGTTCACGCCTTCGCCCAGCGCTAAGCTCTTGAAAGGAATCAATCCCTGATCGTGGTACATGGCCAGTATCGCATCAAAATGTTCATAATGGCCACGGGCAAAAAATCCATCGGAAGGATAGGGGCCAAACACCATCATCCCTTTTTGCTTGGCATCTCTAATGGCTGGCTTAATGATTTCTTCTTCTTCTTTACCCACAAGGCCATCATCGCCGGCATGGGGGTTGAGGCCCAGCACTGCAATCTTAGGTTTATCAATGCCAAAGTCTTTTTGCAACGCCGGCACCAATACCTGCAGTTTCTTGAAAATGTTTTCGCGGGTTACTTGTTGTGCAGCATCTTTCAGCGGCACGTGTTCACTCAACAACGCCACTTTCATGTTTTCTGCCACCATGAGCATTACCACTTCGGGTACGCCAAATGCTTCTTTCAAAAATGGGGTATGACCAGTGTGCTGAAAGTCGTCGCTTTGAATATTGTTTTTGTGAATGGGGGCCGTTACTAAGGCATGTATGTGACCGGCTTTCAATGCATCAGTAGCCGCTACCAAACTTAGCCTGCCGTACATGCCACCGGTTTCATTGAGTTGGCCGGGTGTTATGAGCACTTCCTCTTCCCAACAGTTAAAAATGTTCAGCATTTTGGGATTGAGCTTGCTGAACTCCCGGAGGCTCTGATATTGAAAATTATTTTCGGGCAATGACTTGCGGTAGAAGTTCACGGTTTTGTTGCTGGCAAATACCACGGGGGTACACATTTCCAGCAAACGATTGTCAGCCAACGATTTCAGTATGATCTCAAGACCAATGCCATTGAGGTCGCCACAGCTGAATCCAATGATGGGTTTTTGAATATCGGTCATGTGGTCAAAGATAAGGCAATGATGGGGGATGAATGTTGAATGCGGAATGATGAGTAGGGAATAAGAAACAAGAAATAAGGAATGATGAATGATGAATGTGGAATGATGAATAATGAATAGGGAGATGGAAAATGAGGTATGCGCAATTGACACAATTAATACTTACTGATGATGAATAAGAGAAGTTTAAATGCAACATGTGTTGTTCATAGCCCCGGCCTTTTTTAGGCCGGGGAAGCCAGAAGTACAGTTAGTGCTTGGTTGTAGCCACAGGTGTACAGATGGAATGAAATGCCATCAGCAAAAAACAAGAAGGATGTAGCCGCTATTGACAACGAAAGTAAACAGACAGATTACTGTAGATTAACGACTTTTGCAGATTAAGACAAATCACGGCTCAACAATTATTGTACAAATTCACTTCATGCAATACACCCATAAAAAATCGCTGGGGCAGCACTTTCTGCACGACGAAAACATGTGCCGCAAAATTGTAGCTGCACTGCAGCAGCAACCTGTGCAACAGCTGGTAGAAGTGGGCCCCGGTGCTGGTGCCATCACCAAGTACCTCATGGAGCTGCCTGATGTTTCGCTCAAACTGATTGAAATTGATGATGAAAAAGTAGCTTATCTCTTACATACCTATCCGGCACTCGAAGGCAAAATCATTCACGAAAGTGTGTTAGATACAGGTGTTCCATTCGAAGGGCCTTTTACTGTGATCGGCAATTTTCCGTACAATATTTCTACCGAAATTGTTTTCAAAGTGCTCGACTGGAAAACGCAGGTCACTTCGGTGATTGGTATGTTTCAAAAAGAAGTGGCACAACGGTTGGCAGCAGGCCCCGGTAGCAAAGTATATGGCGTAACCAGTGTGCTCACTCAAGCATATTATAACGTAGAATATTTGTTTGATGTGCCACCGGATTGCTTTGCGCCACCACCCAAAGTAATGAGTGGTGTGATACGCATGACACCCGTACAAACACCCGTACACATGCGTAGCGAAAAACACTTTCGCATGTTGGTAAAAGCCGCATTTAACCAACGCAGAAAACAATTGCGCAACGCAGTACGTTCTTTATTCAGTGCAGAAGTATTGCAAGATCCCCTTTTCAATCAACGGGCCGAACAACTCAGCATTGAACAATTTGCTGCACTGACTTTTCAAATGAATTAATCAACATGCTTCCACGTGTACTCATAACAGCCAAGTGTCATCCATGGCTTATCGATAAACTTGATACGCAATTTCAGGTAGATTTTCGACCAACTATTACGTATGAAGAACTATTGAATTGCGTGGCAGCATTTGAAGGATTGATTGTAACCACCCGGTTGAAAATTGATGCTGCTATTATCAATCAGGCAAGCCATCTCAAATGGATTGGCCGCCTTGGTTCGGGGCTCGAACTGATAGATGTAGCCTATGCCGAAAGCAAGGGTATAAAAGTGGTGAGCAGCCCCGAAGGCAACCGCAATGCAGTAGCCGAACATGCGTTGGGCATGCTGCTGAGCCTGCTCAATAAACTGCACAGCAGCTTTGCAGAAGTAAAACAACGCATTTGGCTACGGGATGAAAACCGTGGTACCGAACTGTCAGGTAAAACAGTTGGCATTATTGGTTATGGCAACACGGGCTCACAATTTGCCAAACTGCTGCAACCCTTTGGTGTAACGGTTTTAGCGTATGATGCCAACCGCTTTGGCTTTGCCAACGACTATGTAAAAGAAGCATCGCTGGAGCAAGTGCAACGCTATGCAGATGTGATTAGTTTTCATGTGCCGCTCAACAATGAAACCCGGTACATGGCTAATGACGATTTTTTTGCAGGGCTGCAACACCAACCATGGATCATCAATACCAGTAGGGGTAAAGTTTTGCAGCTTTCAGCCTTGCAATATGCGCTACAACATGGGCTGGTAGCCGGCGCAGCTCTCGATGTGCTGGAGAATGAAAAACTACACACCTACACACCCGAAGAAATGCAGGTGCTTGATGCATTGTGTGCCATGCCCAATGTGATGATTACACCACACATTGCCGGCTATTCGCATGAAGCCTATTTGAAAATGGCAGAAGTGGTGTGGCAGAAGCTGTTTGCTTAGGCTGCCATGTGATTTTCGAGTGTAGTAATTGCCTCTTGTAAGGTTTGCATAAATTCAGCTGCGGTACTTTGCCCTTTGTCTTTGGCATACCAGCCGTGCAATTTTTCTTTCACTATTTCGAAATCGGCATTTTCTGCTTTCAGTTCATCTATTACAGCTTGTGCACCGGTAGGTCTTGGCCCCCACCAGCCCAACACATCCATGGTGTCTGACCGAAGGATGATGGTAACAGGAATGGAGCGGCTTGTACCATTGGTAAGAAAGCGATCCATGACAGGCAGGTGCTCATCACGCAAAATGATTTTATGTACCCAGGTAGCTTTTGCTGCTACCATTTTGTCTATCACCGGTATGATTTGTGCAGCATCGCCACACCAGCCTTCGCTGATGGTAAGGAACCACAATTCATTCGGCATCTTTTGAATTTGATGCCAGTTTTTTTGTGGTACGGCAAAGGTTTTGTCGAGACGGTTCATGCGGGCAATGTTCAACCGGGCATACTCTACCAGCCATGGCTCCTGATTGGTGCCGGTGGTTTTGTTGTCTGCCATTAATGTCTGTAACATGTCCCTGTATTCAGGATAACTTGCTGCACTGCGCCACACAGATTCATTCAACTCAGGATAGATCATTGCTTGCTAATTGGGGGCGCAAGTTGCATCAACATGCTTGAAAATACTACCCTGAAAATGTTAAGGATTTCCATTTACGACTGAGCATGGTCAGTTTTTTGACAATATTGTGGCATTTGTCACAGCAGTGATGCCTGATGAATGAAAGCGAAAACGTTTGCGTGTACAGCTATTGCGGTGCTAGCAATAAATCATACTGCTTGATTTTTGCTTTGTATCAACGCTTCTTTCGACATAGAGGTAGGCAATGAATTGCAACGGTTTTGAAGTTATGCTAATTGACATTCACTTCCCGCTTGGCCAACCTTGCAGCATACACACTAATCACTAATATTTGAAACGCATGAAACAACATGAGCGGCAGCAGCATGAGGCCCGTGGTGCCTGCCTGCGCAAACAATATTTTGGAAAACACGGTGCCATGCACCAGCGATTTTTTGGTGCCGCAAAACTGTGCTGTTATCTGGTCTTCGATGCTGAAATGTAATCGCTTGCTGATAATACCAATCAATGCATACACCACATAAAACAATGCCAGCACTACCACAGCTATCAATGCAAAATCGAGCCACGCCACCTGCGCATACAAATCACCGGCAAACGACTCTGCAAAGCTTTTGTAAATGATGAGCAGGATGACAGATTTATCGAACAGGCTGAGCTGCCGGTGATAGCGGATGGCCAGTTGGCCGCCATAGCGTTGCAACAAAATACCGAGTACTACGGGCAGTAAAATCTCCAACAGCAGTTTGCTGTAAATGCTGCTGAGATCGTAGTGGCCCGTTTGCTGCTGCATGAACAAGCCCATCCACAAGGGCGTGATGGCGATGCCACTGAGCCCCGAAATACTGGCATTAAAAATGGCTGCGGGCAAATTGCCTTTGGCTACTGACACCATTACTACCGATGAAGAAACTGTAGACGGCAAGGCGGCTAAAAACAAAAAGGCCAACCAGATACTGGTATGGCTATCTGATTGCATGAATGGGTACAGCAACAATATGAGTAAGGGAAATAGCAGGAAGGTGGACAATTGCACTAATACATGCAGGTGCCAGTTTTTGAGACCGGCTTTGAGTTTATCGGGACGGAGGCGCAGGCCGTAAAAAAAGAAGATCAGCGATACGCCGATGCTACCAATGCGGTCGAGGGGAATGCCACTCTGTGGCAGGCCCCACTGCGGAAAAAACCACGCCAGCAAAATGACGATGAGTATGGCAACCACAAAACTATCCGGCTTAAACTTCATGCAAGGCGTATTGAAAGGCAGCAGTCAATAGAAGGGCATGAAGGTACGGGATTGGTTTATGTGCCGGGGTTGGGCCACTTGGCTTGCAAATGGGCCATGGTTTGTTGGGCTATCTGCTGCATCACCGCAGTATTGATGTGTTGCAACTGCTGAATGGTAATGCAACTCCGCCCCATTTTGTACTTGCCCAATTGGCGCAGCAATGCCTCATTGGCTGGAATATGGGCATAGATGTATAAAGAAATACCACTCTTACGTGGAGCAAAACCCACCAGCATAAAATCGGCTTCGCGGCCACTCTCGTATTTGTGATGGTATTGCCCAAAGCCTACAATGGCATCGCCCCACATGCGGGGTGGATGGCCGGTGGCTTCTTGTAACAATTGGGCTATTTGCAGGCAATCGGGCAGCTGTGCTGTTGTGGCAGCAGCTTCCAAAAAAGCCATGGGGTCTGCGCTGTTGAGGCTGGTTTTGTTGGGCTTGGCCATGGGGTAAATATGTGGATTGAATATACAAGGTAATGGTCGGAAATGCACTACAGTCGAAGGGCGGCGGTGCCTGGAGGGTGAGGCCGCAGGCCGAAGCCCCGGCAAAATATTGCCGGGGCCGAGCGGTAGCGAGCCCGTAAGGGACCGGACTGCTGCTGCCACTGGCACTGAAGCCGACCGCCCCCCCAATCATTTCTTAAAAGAACAGAAAAGCTATGGCCGAAATTTTGCCTGTCCGCCATTTTCCCTACTTTTGAATCAATGGCAACGCTTTCACTCTGGGGTGAAGGCGTTGTTATTTTTTTCTGTCCAAACCAAACTGAAACATCAGTAAAAAGCAAGGAGGAACGATATGAGTGCTGTGAACTATGTAACGCAGGAAACCTTTGAAAAAATGCAGGCAGAACTGCAGCACATGCGGGCTGTAGACCGGCCGGCGGCCAGCCGTGCCATTGCGGAAGCCCGTGAAAAAGGCGACCTGAAAGAGAATGCTGAATACGACGCGGCCAAAGAGGCGCAGGGTATGCTGGAAGCCAAAATCAAATCGCTGGAATCAGCCATCGCCAACAGCCGCATTGTAGATACAAATACCATTGACACCAGCAAGGTGAGCATACTCACCAAGGTGAAAATAACCAATCTGGCCACGAAGAAAACCGTGGAATACACCATTGTGGGCGAAAAAGAAGCCGACCTGAAAGCGGGTAAAATTTCGGCGACTTCACCCATTGGTAAGGGCCTGATTGGTAAAACCGTAGGCGAAGTAGCCGAAGTACAGGCACCAACCGGCATTTTGAAATTTAAGATTGAAGAGATTGGGGTGTAGGGAATGAGGAATGATGAATGAGGAATGATGAATAGGGAATGAGGAACAGCCCTCCCATGTAATGATGAAATTACAATGAGCAACAACAACAAAATACGGTTGCAACTATGGCTGGGTATTGGTATGTGGTTGTATGTAATGGCCATTGTGGGCTGGTTTTTCATCGATGATGAAGTGAGCAGGTTTGATTATTTTATGCGGTCGGTACTGGCATTTATTTTTGCAGTACGAGCTACTTACGCTATTTATGAGTGGAAGAAATTAAGGCAACGGAGTTGACATTACTCCCCCCAATAAAAAAAGCGCAGCGATGATGAATCGCTGCGCTTTGTGTTTGTATCAAAAGGGAGAAACAGACTAAGCGTTTCCCTGCTGTTGCTCTTTGGCTTCTTCTTTGTCGAGCCAGGCCTTTTCGGCTTTGTAGCTGCCAACCAAACCCAAGCCGCCACCAATGCCGATGAAGGCAAAATACAGGGCCGGATTTTCTTCTTCGTGCAACAGATGGCTGCACACAATGTAGGCCAGTGCCAGGCCAATGCCGGCACCAATGAGCAGTAATCCCCACCTGAGGTTTTGATAAGGCGCAGGGCGCTGCTTATCCATTTTGGGGTTCATGCCTTTTTCTATCATGGCCAGGTTTTGGCGGGTGCGCAGGTACACAACGCCAAATACCATGGCAAAACTGCCGGCAAACATGGTGATGGGTACAAGTATTTCAGGACCGTTCATAGTAATTCAATTTTTAAGGTTTGATAAATGAGGTGTGGTGGGTGTGTTTGCCGGATATGACTACGGCCGGTAAACGGAGGTTACAGGGGCCGGAAGATTTTTTTGACCGCGGAGGTTTTGGTTCGCACAGAGGGCACAGAGAGCACGGAGGTTTTTGCTTTCAGCTTTCTGCAGTAATTCGTGTTTTTCGTGCTCATTCGCTCCATTAGTGTTACATGATATTCAATTCGTGTTATTCGTGCTCATTCGTCCCATTCGTGTTGCTCATTCGTGGCCATTCGATTCATCAGTGTTACTTATTCGTGTTACCCTTGTAACCTCCGCACAATTTCCGTAGTCTTATCCTTGCATATGGGCCATCCCCTTACCGA
>JADLHL010000084.1 GCA_020848815.1 Chitinophagaceae bacterium
ACTTTTTCCAGTTGTTTTTCACGGGCCTTCCACAGTTTTTCCATGGCATCTCTTTCACGTACTATAGATTGACGCATGGATAGAAAACCTTCGCGGATAGCCCGCCACTGTTCGCCAAATTCGTTGCTGGTGAGATAGGCGTACAACATGTGCATTTTGTCGCCCTTGTTCTCTTCGCTTTTTAGTGCGGTAGCAACTTTAATGATGCCTTCCCGCAATACATGTACCAGGGCCTTGGCTTCGGCAAATGTGCAAATCCATACGCCATCCTTTTCGCCAAAGCGTTCCAGATCTTTGGGTAGTGTTTGTGTTACAATCACCGCTACATCAGCACCTTGGCTGCGCATGTCTGCTTTTAGCTTTTCAATCCACTCGGCGCTAAAGGCTTGTGTTCTTTTACTTTCAAAAATGATTTTTCCGCAGTCTTGGCCAAACCTGTTGCGTACGGTTTGTATGCAATCTGCACCTCGAACGCCCTTTGCTACCTCGCTTATTACGTCATACGGAAAAGCATTGCGGAGCATTTCTTCCAACATCAGTTCCTGTACTTCGCCCTGAGTTTGCATGCTGCCTTGCTCTGCCTTGCGTTTCATTTCTTCAGCCAGCTTTTTTTGCTGCTCAAATTTCTCTTCGAGCTCTTTCAACTTCAGCTGGTATTCACTTTCCTTGTTGCGGTTTTTTTCAATTTCTTCTTGGCGAATAACGTCACTCAGTTTGCTGCGTTCTTCTATCAGCATTTTTTGCAGTTGTATTTCCAGCTCTTGCTCTTTGTTCAGCAGTTCTTGTTCTTTTTTCAAAAAGTTTAGTTCTTTTTGGCGGGCTTCTTTCAGCTTCTCATCGTTGTTGGCTAATTGTTCTTGCAGCAATCTCATTTGCACTTCATAATCACCGGATAGTTGTTTACGCAAGTTTGCTTCCAGTGATTCGGCCAGTTTCTTTTTCTCTTGCTCCAGCTGAAGCGCCGCTTCACGGTCTTTTTGTTCCAGCTGCGTTTTCAACAGATTTTCCCGCTGGCGGTATTCGTCATCTTTTTTTTGCTGCCAATCTTTCATTTGGTTGCGCAATTCCTCCCGCATGGCATCGGTGGGTTCAAACTTGTGGCTGCAATTGGGGCAAACTACCTGAGGCATACTGAAAAAGTTATTTGGCTAAGCTGCGAAAATACAATCGGTTGGTGAGCAAATGCATGGCTACGTCGGCAATGGTTTTGAGCACCAGAAAGATGGTGATATCTGACCAGCCCGAAAAGCTGGCACCTACCAGCATGAGGTGCATAGGGACAATACGTAAGTAGGGCAAAAAGAAAATATAACCAGCCCGAACAGGGGTAGCTGCACTGGCTTGCTTTTTACGCACAAAGTCCATGAACTCTGCAATGATTATGATAAAGAAAGAAATCTTTAAAAAGCCAACATCTACTTTGCCCTCGCTTCGTACCCAAAGCATAATGAGGTAAACAAGATGGAAGGTGCCGTAGTGAAACAAAAAGAAAAAACTGTTGCAGCCACGGCTGGAAGCAGCAGACATGGGCGTGCCATTGTTTTCTACAATCTCAACCTGATTGATGGGAACGGTAAGCAGTTGAATAAAAGTGAATAAACCCATGGCTGCACTTTGCAGCCAATAGAGCAATAGCAACGTTCTGAAAGATTCTGGATGCTGCCTGTAATACCAGATGAAGTAGATGTTGAAGCTAATGAGCAGCCAGAGCCCAATGCTGTTTTTCAATAGTTGTTTCATGGAGAATAAAACTAAGGAAAGCAGGCATAGTAAGCGCTGGCACTTTGGTCACACTTTGGTTGGTGCAAAAAAATGGGTTTTTATTCTTTTGCCGCAGGCATACATTGCTGCAGGTACTGCAACCAGCGTTGGTAGTGTGTTTCGTAAGTCTGTAGTTTATTCGGTTCTATCAGCGCTTGCCTTTCCAGCCCTTTGCCCAGCTCATTTTCTTCAATTACGCCAAGCCCAACACCGGCACCCAGTGCAGCCCCGGTAGCACCGTCTGTATTATACAATTCTACCGGTACTCCGGTTACGTTTACAAATACATCGGTAAATACTTGACTTTGAAACATATTGGCTTTACCAGCTTTTATAAGCGATGGATGCATGCCCATGCTCCGCATAATATCTAAGCCGTAGCGAAAGGAGAATGCGATGCCTTCTTGCGTGGCCCTGAAAAAATGCGCCACCGAATGTCTGTTAAGGTCGAGATTCATTATTTGAGCCCCCACCAGTTCGTTGCCCAGCATCCGTTCGGCGCCATTACCAAATGGTAAAATGCTGATGCCTTCACTGCCCGGAGCCACTTCGGCGGCATTGGCATCAATAGCGGCGTAGCTCATTTGCGGAGCCATCCACTGCCGAATCATTTTGTTCATAATGCCACAACCATTGATGCACAACAACAAACCAATTCGTTGGGCTGTGCTGCTGTGGTTTACATGGGCAAAACAATTGAGCCGCGATTGCGGATCGGGGGCTATGGCATCGGCAACGCCGTAAATAACGCCACTGGTGCCAGCCGTTGTGGCTACTTCTCCGGGGCGCATTACATTTAGTGAAAGCGCATTATTTGGCTGGTCGCCGGCTTTGTAGGTAACCGGTATGCCGGGCTTCAATTGAAGTTCACGTGCCACGGCTGCACTTACTTCTCCATGGCTGGTAAATACATCACGGATTTCAGGAATGATGCTGGCATCGAACCCAAAATAATCAAGGACTTTTGCGGAAACGCTGTTAGTAGAAAAATCCCAGAAAATACCTTCGGAAAGTGCCGATGGAGTAGTAGTAAGCTGGCCACTGAATTTGAAGGCAACAAAGTCACCGGGCAGCATTACGTGTGCTATTTGTGCAAACAGGGCAGGTTCGTTTTCTTTTACCCAGGCAAGTTTTGCGGCAGTAAAATTACCGGGTGAGTTGAGCAGGCTGTTCAAACTTTCGGCATGGCCAATGCTGTCGAAAGCTTTATCGCCGTAGGGCACGGCACGGCTATCACACCAGATGATGCTGTTGCGTAGCACTTTTCCATCAACATCAGTTACTACCAATCCATGCATTTGATATGCAATGCCAATGGCAGCAATATCAGCAGGGTTATATTTTCCGGAGGCATTTGCTTTGATGATGCACTGGCGAATATCGTACCACCACTGCTCGGGGTCTTGCTCGGCCCAGCCGGTTTGCAAGGATAAAATCGGCGATTCGTTTTCAGGATATTGCGCCGAGGCCACCACCTGTTGGGTATGGGTATCTACTACAGAAACTTTGATGGCAGAAGTGCCAAGATCTATGCCTAACAACAACATAACGACTAATATTTTGCAGAGCGGCAAAGTACGCTGGCTGAGTGAGATTAATGCTGATAAAACCCAGAAGAGAACCGCCGCTTGTACTACTGTAAAAAAAGTACCCACAATAGAAAATGAGGGTACAGAAAATGCACTTATACTGAATGCTAAAAAGAAACCGGAGCGTGGCCCCGGTTTCAGATGTATCATTAAATGGCCCTGTTGATAATCATTTCGTACAACTCTTGCTTGCCGCTGATGATGTTTGGCTCTCCGGCTTGGGCAGCAATGTTGCGCAAATCGTGCAGTGAGAGTTGGCCAGCTTCAAAAGCAGCGCCATTGCCACTGTCGAATGATGCATAACGCTCTGCACGAAGCTGCTTGTAGGAAGAAGAAGTCAATACTTTATCGGCAGTGAGCAGTGCTCTGGCAAATGTATCCATGCCGCCAATGTGGGCATAAAACAAATCGGCCACGTCGGTAGAATTGCGCCGGATTTTTGCATCGAAGTTGATGCCGCCACCTCCAAAGCCACCAGCTTCCAATATTACCAGCATGGCTTCTGTAAGCTCGTTGATGTTGTTGGGAAACTGATCGGTATCCCAACCGTTTTGATAATCGCCCCGGTTAGCATCAATGCTGCCGAGCATGCCGGCATCGGCAGCTACCTGCAATTCGTGTTGGAACGTGTGGCCGGCCAGTGTGGCGTGGTTTACTTCAATATTCAGTTTAAAATCGTTGAGCAAATCGTATTGGCGCAAAAAACCGATAACCGTTTCTGAATCGTAATCGTACTGATGTTTGCTGGGTTCGCAAGGCTTTGGTTCAATAAAAAATGTACCGGTAAAACCATTGCTGCGGGCATAATCTTTTGCCATGTGCAGAAAGCGGGCCAGGTGTTCTTTTTCCCGTTTCATATTGGTGTTCAGCAGGCTCATATAGCCTTCTCTGCCGCCCCAAAAAACATAGTTTTCACCACCCAAGGCAATGGTTGCATCAATGGCGGCTTTTACCTGAGCACCGGCATGTGCTACTACTGCAAAGTCGGGGTTGGTACTGGCACCATTCATGTATCGCTGGTGCGAAAAAAGGTTGGCAGTGCCCCACAGCAATTTTACGCCGGTGGCTTGTTGTTTTATTTGTGCATAATCTACCAGTGCATGCAGGCGGCGTTCGTTTTCTGCCACATCATTGCCAAAGTCTACCACATCTACATCATGAAAGCAGTAGTAGGGCAGTTGGAGTTTGGTAATGAATTCGAATGCGGCATCCATTTTTCGCTTGGCTCTTTCTACAGGGTCGGCAATTTGCAGCCATGGAAAAAGATGGGTGGGGCCGCCAAACGGATCGCTGCCATCGCCGCAGAAAGAATGCCAGTAAGCACAGGCAAAACGAAGGTGTTCCTTCATGGTTTTACCAGCCACCACACGGTTTTCATCGTAGTACTCAAAGGCCAATGGATTATCGGTGCCGGGGCCTTCATATGCAATGCTGGGTATGTGTTGGAAATAATCAATAACGGTACTTAACACTTTCATTTGTTGTATCATTTATGCGTTGAAAATTCAGTAATGCACTTACTCTTTTTACAGCAAGTGAAAAGGAAGAGGCGAGGCGAAATCGCCCCTTCGGATATTACTGCTTGCTTGTGATTTTTTAGTTACTGCGCATACCTTGCAGCAAACCGGCGTAGGATGGTTTACGCTGATAATTGTTGTCGTAAAAAAGCGGGAACTCACGGCCATTGTTGTACAGCCAGCTCAGGCGATCTATAACGCCCCACAGCGTGATGCCACCACGTTGTGCAGGTGGCACATACTTGTAATACGTTTCTACTACAAAGCGGGCCATATCGGCCTGGTAAGCCATCAGTTGTGGTGTAGGTGCCGCAGCGGCACTATTCAGCACGGTTCTGATGTCAAGTTCAGTAATGCGGATTTTTAAACCGGTAGCACCCAGTTTTTGAAACATGCTTTCAATGCCGGCTTTATTGGTGTTCCATGCAATGTGCATTTGGGTTCCAATACCATCCACTTTTGCACCCTTGGCCTTCAGTTCGCCTACAAATGCAATGAGTGAATCCAGTTTACGGCTGCTGATTTCCAAATTAAAATCGTTGATGTATAACTCAGCGGCAGGGTCGGCAGCACGGGCATAGTTGAATGCTTTGAGTGCATAATCTCTACCCATGTAGTTGCTCCATACCAGCACATGCGAAGGCGTGATATCGGTGTTGGCATTGTTGCGGATTTCACCATTTTCTGTAAACAGTTCGTTGATGACATCCCATGCTTTCACTTTGCCTTTGTAGCGGGTTACAATGGCTGTAATCCAGCTGTTGAGAGCCTCATCAAGTTTGTTGGCCACCTGCGCACCACTTGGTGCTGCTACCACTTCTTTTACACTTACATCATCTATCAGGTAAGTATTAGCAGCCTGGCCAAGATCGAATAAGAACGTAGTAGAACTTAATTGTGCAGTAATCGTCCACGATACTTGCTGCCATGCAGTGCCAATGTTTTGATCTCCCTGGTACTGTGGGCTCGATGGCCCGGTACTGAGCCGAATAGAACCGCCAGCTGCTGTTGCCCGTACCCAGTAAGAGATAGTGTACTGCTTGCCTACTTCGGTAGGGAAGGCTGCACTGCTCACCTGCACCCGCCACTGGCTACCGGCATAGCCTATTGGGTTTACCACCTTCATGGCGCTGGTGCCGGTACGTATTTCCGATGCAATATTGGTTGCAGTTACAGTAGAGGTTCCTGTTGGGTTTCCGGTATTAAAAACACTCCATCCTGTCAGGCCCGATTCGAAGCCTGGATTGGTGGCCAGCTCAACCGCTGCGGGTATGGTAATGCCTGCAAAAGATTTGAGGTAGCCGGCATTTTGCTGAGAGTGCCAGCCAAGCACATGGCCATACACATCCATACCTGTTACAGCATTCATCAAATTGTCGGCATTGGTAAAGTTGAACGTGCCATTGCTTTGAACGATGCTGCTGTGCTTCATGTCGTTTTCAAAAGTTACCCAGTTAAAATCCCGCTTTACAATGCTGGCATAGGCCGGATCTGAATTCATGGCATTGCTTACGGCAACACCAACCGGGTAAGATACTACTGACTTGAGTGCAGCACTTGTATCAGTAAAATTTCCGGTAGACAAAACACCGGTTTTAATGTCTTTGGTGCATGCTACCAGCAGTGCAGCAGCCATTGTGGTACCGGCTATTGCTTTTATGGTTTTGATGGTTTTCATATGCATGTATGCTGTTTGGAAAATGAATAAAAAGTAAGTGATGGTTGCCTGTTGATGGTACCAGCAGGCAACCATATGTCAGGCTTAGTATCCTGTATTTTGGAACTGTTGCGGATTGGGGTCAACGGTGTTGTTTAACTGGCTTTGCGGTATGGGCCGACGCACATGAAAATCTTTCACGTTTGGTGCACCATCGCTATTGTACAACCGTACTCTTTCTACCAGTTTGTTGCGTACTGCCAGGTCGGGCCAGCGGCTACATTCTCCGGTCAGCTCACGGGTACGTTCATCCAAAATAAAATCGAGTGTTACTTGTGAAGTGCTGGTGAGTTTAATAAGATCATACCGGGCTATGCGTTGAGGATCGGTGAGTTCGGGGCGGTTTACTGCACGGCGCTTCAACACATTGATTAGATCCATAGCAGCAGAAGGGTTGCCGGAAGCTAGGGCAGCCTCTGCAGCCAGCAGATAGGTTTCGCTCAGTTTGGCCACAACAAAAGGACGTGTACCTTGGTTATTGGCTTCAATTTTATCGGGGTCTTCGTACTTGCTGATGCTGGGGTACATGTTTCTGGTAAGCGTACCATCTATACTTCCACCTATAAAATAAAATTCACGTGGTGCAATCACCCGGTAAGGTTTCAGCCTTGGGCCAGATGGGGCTATGCCATTGAGCGAATCTGCAATACGGTTGGTCAATGCCATAATAAACGCAGTGTCGGTGCCGGCGGTGAAGCCACCTCCTGTAGTAGATGCGATGTACACCGTACGGAAAGAACCTTCATAACGACTGTCGTTTACTTTGTCGGCAAAGGCTACATTGTACAACCAAGGAGTGGGACAGAAACGACGGATTGGGCGACCATACAGTACAGTGCGGGTAGAAACAGGTTGAGTAGCACTGGTGTTAAGTGGAGCTCTTACGTTGGTGTAATCACCGCAAAAATCATTGGCTGCATCCACACCTTTGGTATTACCACCAATACCCGATGGGTTACTGATTTCATTGGCAATGAAGTTTCCGGGTATGCGTTCTATCGACCATAATATTTCGCTGTTGTAATCATTGCGTGGCCGGTGTACATCCGCATAAAATGTTTGCAAAGCGGTGCCGTATTTACCCAGGTTATTGATTACCTCCATTGCAGCTGCGTAGCCTTTGGCAAAATCATCGCCTTGCCGTGCAGAGCTGTAGGCACGGTGAATATGTGCTTTGGCCAGCATGTGAAAAGCCACGGCTTTTGACAAACGAAACGCACTTGCCGGTCTGCGGTCGGGCAGGTTTTTGCTGGCAAAGTCCAGGTCTTCAATCACCACATCATAGTTGCGTTTCAGCAGTGCTACTGTATCCTGTCGGTTAAAGCCCTGAAATGGTTGTTGGTTAAAACGCAGATCGCCGCTACCCAAATCTACCGGCACAGCCCCAAAGTATTGAATAAGGTTGAGGTAGTAAAAGGCCCGCAGAAATCTTATTTCAGCAGTAAAAGTAGTGCGGCGGTCGCTGGCAAGCGGTACGTCCGGAGCAAACTCCAGCAATCCATTGGCCAGATTGATGCTGTTGAAACTGCGGTTCCATGGTGTAAGAATAGAGCCCACTGCAGGGTCGAGTGTGTAGCGGCCCATTACCAAAAAGTCTTGTGTACCACCGGCACCGTTACGAGGCTGTTCGGCAAAAG
>JADLHL010000085.1 GCA_020848815.1 Chitinophagaceae bacterium
CACTTATTACCAGCAGCAACTTTTTTACTACCAACGAAAACAGCATTATTATTTCTTTTACCAACACGGCGGCAAGTGTAACCGGCGATTATTACATTGCTGTACAGCAAGCAAGTACCACCAATATGGGCTGGCGTAGCAATGCAGCGCCTCCTATTCGGACCAACAGATTGTACAGCAGTTCAAGCGGCACTACATGGGCTGCTCAGGTAGATACCTTGCCGTGGCAGCAACTGCTGGAAGTATACGAAGAAACCACAGGGCCCGATGTAGGCATTGAATACTTAACAGCACCCGGCTGCAACTACAGCAATGCAGCAGACGTGACAGTAACACTTCGCAATTTTTCTACCTCAACCATAGACTTTGCGGCTACGCCTGTTACAATCAATGGCAATGTTAGAAATCCTGATCAAACAGAGTCTCCATTTACATTGATAAAAAACACAGGCACGTTGGCTGCAGGCGCCAGTGAGCCAATTACAGTGCTCACCAATTATGATTTTACTAAGCGTGGCTACCATTTATTCAGTGCAAAAACAACGCTGCCTGGTGATGTAGAAAATGGTAACGACAGTCTTCGTTTCTTTTTGGGCAATCATGTACCTGTTACAAGATCCATTACCGATTCTGTGTGCCCGCTTACACCCGTTACACTTACCGGCCCGGCCTATTTGGCCAATCTTCAATGGTCTGGCAATGGTATATTTTCCAATAGCACCACACTATCTATTAGTCCTACGCAAACAACAACGGTGTATGTGCAAGGCACAGATTACCGTGGTTGTGTATTGCAAGACAGTGTAATTGTATTAGTGAAAAAAGAATATGGTGCAGCCGCAAAACCAGTCATCATGTTTGGCGATACAATACTGAGTCATCGCAATGCATTTAAAGACACATTGCGTGTAAATAAACTAGCAGGCCACAGCATTCGGTGGCTCGGTGGTTTGGGTACTGTATCAGCAGACAGCGCCTTGCTGCTTACGCAAATTGCCGGCCTTCAGAATGCCAAAATTTCTGTTGCATACATACGTGATAGTGATGGCTGTGGTACGCTTGGCGACACACTAAATTACACTTATGCTGCCGGCATGCTGCACAATAGTACCGCCACACACGAAGTATGCGATACCAGCTATTACGATGCTGGCGGAGCAACAGGATCTACAGGCAATAGTTTCACTAAAACGTTTATACCATCTACACCGGGTAAAAAAGTGAAGTTGACTTTATACAGAATTGATCTTGCCAATTTTGCCAGCTTTATGGTGTATGATGGCAGCAGTACTTCTTCACCACGCATGGTAGCACTAAGTTCAACGAATAATAGCAGTAATACGTTGGAGTTTATTGCTTCCAATGAATCTGGCACATTAACGGTACAGTTTAACAG
Organism: Chitinophagaceae bacterium; assembly: GCA_020848815.1. Lineage (GTDB taxonomy): Bacteria > Bacteroidota > Bacteroidia > Chitinophagales > Chitinophagaceae > Phnomibacter. Next base: position 1,397 of record JADLHL010000085.1, read on the forward strand.
AGCCTCCGTTACCAGCAGTGGCTGGTGGGCCGGGCTTACATGCCACACGCCAGAAGTATACCGCAGTAAGCAAAACGGATTGTGGACAGACCCAACCACATGGGAAAAGAAACTGCCGGGCGGCAATTATGTGCCTGCCAGCCGGGCACCTATGAAGGGCGATGATAGTATTTACGTTTTGCACGAAGTGCTCTTGAATGTAAGTGCACAAACAGATCAATTGCTGGTAGAACCAAGTGGTCATCTGCGCTTTGAATCACCTACTGCAAACTTCATTTCGATGAATGTTTATACAGACAAGGCCGAACCGCCTATTGAGGTAAGAGGAAAACTATCTACCAATGCCAGCACACAAATTTTTGGATCAGATAAAATGATGGTAAAGGGTGAACTGGCCCACGAAGGGAAAATTGATCTTGATTCGGTAATGATGGTAGGCACCAGCTTGCAAACGTTGGGCAAAAGCGGCGGCACGCCTGGTATCATCAAATTGCTGCACATGAATAATGCTGCAGGTGTACAAGTGGCCGGCACACAACATGTGGACCGCATCCGATTTGTGCAGGGTCTGCTCAATACCTCGGCACAAGCATATATCGACGTAACAGGCACTGTGTTTGATGCAAGAGATGCATCCCACATCAATGGCCCTGCAGGTGTTACCATCTTTGGTTCCGGCGACCGTTTCTATCCCATTGGCAGCAATGGTCAGTACAGGCCCGTTTCCATCACCAACAACAACACCAACAGTTTTGATAATTCAGAAACCATATTGGTAGAACCAAAAGCTGGAGCCCCCACGGCAAGAACATTGCCGGCAGGTATCAGCAATGTATCACAAGTACGGTATTATCGTGTCACCCGAACAGGCAATAACGGCAGCGATTATCAGATTACGTTGCCTTACGGAAATGATGACGGTGTAAATGATCCATCCAACCTGACCATCTTAAAAGATGACGGTGGTAGTGCATGGATTGACATTGGCGGTACGGCTACAGGTGCTGCACCAGGCACCATTACCAGTGGTTCATTCAGCAGCTTTAGCGATTTTGTATTGGCCAATAAAACAGGTGGCACCAATCCGTTGCCCGTTACATGGGTAAGTTTTTCTGCAATAGCCAAGCAAAAAGATGCACAACTGAAATGGCAAACAGCTAACGAAAGCGATTGTAAAAAATATATCATAGAAAGAAGCAACAACGGCAATCAATTTGTAGCTATCAGCCAGGTTGTGTGCAACAACAATAGTAGCAGCACATACGAGTACACCGATGTACAACCCGGCAATGGTACATGGTACTATCGCATTCGCCAGCAAGATGTGGATGGAAAGCAGCTGTTGTCGCAGGTACAAAAAGTACAGCTCACTGCCAACAGTAGCATACAGGTGTATCCTAACCCTGCTAATGCATTTATCCGGATTGCAGGATTATCTGGTACTGAAAAAATTACGCTGATTGATGCTGCCGGTAAAATTGTATTTGCAACAACCGTAGCAGGAAACGCACTGCAAATACCTGTATCACACTTAAGCGCCGGGCATTACAGCCTGCACATGCAAAGCAAAAACAGCATAGAAACACAAAAAATAGTGATTGTCCGATAACCAACAACCCACACCATTTTCATGCACACTACACCTGTAGTAGCAGCAAGCATGTACAATGCTTATTGCTACTACAGGATGCTTACCCGCCAATATTTTTCCTGCTGATTTTTTTCATACCCAACACTCTTTTACTATGCGTACTTTTTTGTCTGCATCCATTTTGTTGTTGCTTGTAATCAATGGCATTGGTCAAACACCACAGGTATTAAAAGACATCAACAATCGCTCCTTCTCATCGGGGGCTTCCAATTTTACCACCGTGGGCAATCTAGTCTATTTTGTAGCAGAAGATCCAGACCGTGGACGTTGTTTATTTAAAACAGATGGCACAACAGAAGGCACTGTGTTGGTGAAAGATTTGATACCGACCCAAACTACCGATCCGAACATTCAATCGTTGACGAACGTAAACGGAACGCTTTTTTTCACCCAGGGTAGCCCCAGCAGTTCAATCCGTATTTGGAAAAGTGATGGCACAGAAGCAGGAACAGTAATTGTAAAACAATTTACCAGTGTTGTTCCATCGCTACTTACCAATGTAAACGGCACGCTCTTCTTCAGGGCTACTACCTCTACTACCGGCCAAGAATTGTTTAAAAGCGATGGCACAGATGCAGGAACGGTGATGGTGAAAGACATTACACCTGGCAATATTGGTACCGCCATGGACAATCTTGTACATGTAAACGGCACACTATACTTTACTGCCAACACTACCGCCAACGGCAGAGAAGTATGGAAAAGTGATGGCACAAACGCAGGAACCGTTATAGTAAAAGACATTATAACCGGTAGCACCACGTCCAATCCGCAGAACCTCACCAACGTAAATGGCACTTTGTTTTTTTCTGCTACCAATGGCGCTACTGAAAACGGCCAGGAACTTTGGAAAAGTGATGGCACAGAAGCAGGAACGGTAATGGTAAAAGATATTCAAACAGGTATCAATTCCTCTTCGCCCGGAGCACTTACTACCGTAAACGGATTATTGTATTTTGCTGCCAATGATGGTACCAACGGCAATGAACTTTGGAAAAGCGACGGCACAGAAGCAGGCACGACATTAGTTAAAGACATCAACCCTGCTGGCAGCAGCAATCCCGACAGAATAACGGTTGCAAACAATCAGATCTTTTTTACTGCAATAGATGCAGCGGCCAACAATAGCCTTTGGAAAAGCGATGGCACAAATGCAGGAACGATACAACTACCGGTTGATGCTGTTGTCAACTCTTCACCTTCATTTCTCATCAATGCAGGCGGCACAGTTTTCTTTCGGGCCACTGTGAATGCTGCAACGGGGCAAGAGTTGTGCAAAAGTGATGGCACCATTCAAGGCACTGTTTTGGTGAAAGATATTTTTACTGGTGCTACTACCAGCAATATCACACCCATGGCGGCATTAGGTAGCAGCGTTGTATTTGGCGCCAACGATGCAGACTATAATATTGAACCACGTATTAGCAACGGTACGGCACAGGGTACTGCATTATTAAAAGACATCAATACAAGAACCGATGCGTCTGCTCCCAGCCAACTCATCACCGTAAACAATGAAGTATATTTTATAGCGAATGATTACCGCAAAGGTGCCGGCGTATGGAAAAGTGATGGCACTGAAGTCAATACCCGTTTTGTAAAAGATCCTGCAGTTCTGTCGCCACCACAAATCAATTTCAATACACCCTCATTTATCACCAACATCAATGGCACGGTATATTTTAGCTGGACTGGCGAAGTGCAAGACCTGGAACTGTGGAAAACAGATGGCACCAGTGAAGGCACTATACAGATAAAAAACATCAATCCATCCGGACATTCAGAGCCGAGAGAATTCTTTGCCTTCAACGGCGCAATTTATTTTTCTGCTGCTACTGCTGCAGAAGGCAGAGAACTTTGGAAAACCGATGGCACCGAAGCAGGAACAGTGTTGGTAAAAGATATTAATCCTGGTACAGCCAACAGTACGCCCATCAGTTTTACAATACTCAACAATCAACTGTTTTTTGTAGCCACCTCAGCTGCCAATGGCCGTGAACTCTGGAAAACAGACGGCACAAACAATGGCACGGTGATGGTAAAAGACATGAACGAAGGAACAGGAGATGGCATATCATTTACCAGTGGCAAAGTGCTGTACGATTTTCAGGGGGCTATGTATTTTACTGCTACCAATGGCACTGCCAATAGCGGATTTGAAATCTGGAAATCGGATGGCACAGCCAACGGCACAAATATGTTGAAAGATATAAATCCGGGTACCGCATCTAGTCAACCAAGTTCCTTTGTTACCGGCAAAAATGTACTTTACTTTTCTGCTACAGAACCTGTAAGCGGTAGTGAATTATGGAAGACAGACGGAACGCCTGAAGGCACTGTATTGGCGGTAGATTTAATACCCGGCAGCAACAGCGGTGGCGCCAGCTTAACCGTTATTAAAAACGATACACTTTACTTCAGAGCCACAAACGGCTCAACTGGATTAGAGCTTTTTAAAAGTGATGGCACTGCAGCAGGCACATCGCTGGTGCGAGACATTGTACCTGGCGCAACAGGTGCTACACCAGATTGGATTACCATTGCGGGCAACGATATATATTTTGTAGCAGGCACTACACTGGAAGGCCGTGAACTATGGAAAACAGACGGCACATCAGCAGGCACCACTTTGGTGATGGATATATTCCCTGGCAGCACAAGCTCAAACCCGGCGAATTTGATCAGTACAAACACCCACCTTTTTTTTACCGCCAATAGCCCGCAGTTCAGTTTGGAAGTATGGACAGTACCAATAGCGGCCAGCAATAACGAAACACAATGGACGGGCAACACAAGCACCAACTGGTTTGATGCCAGCAACTGGAGCAACGGTGTGCCAGATGCAGGAAAAGATATTATTATACCTGCCGGCAGACCCCGCTACCCCATCATTACAGCAAACACAACCATCAAAAAAATGACCGTGTCGCAAGGTGCTTCAGTACAAATTGCTGCTGGCATTCAGGTGCTTTTCGGCAGCAATTAACAAGTGCTGCTACAACGGGTAGTTGGTACATTCGCAGTAAAAGAAAACTGCAATGGAGCCAGGCCCGCATCGTTATTTCATCATCCACAAACCACGCAACATGGTGTCGCAATTTGTGAGCAGCCATGCGGTACCGTTGTTGGGCGATTTGCAGTACGATTTTCCCGAAGGCACCCACGCCATTGGCCGCTTAGACAAAGACTCCGAAGGGTTGCTGCTGCTCACTACCAACAAACGCATCACCAGGTTGCTGTTCGAAGGCAGCACCCCGCATGCACGTAGCTATCTGGTGCAGGTAAAGTATGAGGTATCCGATGAAAAAATTGAACTGCTCAGAGCAGGCATTGGCATCAGCCATACCAATGATAGTATTTATACCACACAACCGTGTTTGGTAGAACGCATTGCTCATCCTGAAACTTACATCAGCAATGCAGGTGAGTTACAGTTTTACATTCCGCACAGCTGGCTGCTCATCACCCTTACCGAAGGCAAGTTTCATCAGGTACGCAAAATGGTGAAAGGCATTGGTCATCCTTGTAAAAGACTGATTCGCATCAGCATCGAAAACCTTACACTGCAAGGCTTAGCACCGGGTGAGGTAAAAGAAATCAGTGAAGCGGAGTGCATGGAAAAGCTTTCCATCTGTTTATGAAACAACAACTTTGCCTTATGCTAAATTATGCACTGGTGCATCTACCACCCTTGGCAAAATTTTATCTCTATACCGAATGAATGGCATTTCTATGAACTTATACGTGAAAGTAGAAACACCCAAAGTGACTGACACAGCAAGTAAAAATTCAACAATAGTTCCTTGATACTGATATAGAAAATGAGACATCAACCCTAGTATCAAAACATTACTAAGGTAGAGTGAATAGGATATTTTACTGATAAAAATGATGAGCCTGTTGGGTGTTATTCTCTTCAGTTTAGTTTCGTATATCTGAAACAGACCAACCATTAATGCCAAGCCAAGGCCACTGCAGGAGTAAGCGATTATATGAAAGTTGCCGACCTCATACTTTTGGATGTACAAAAATGAGCCTGCTGCCACCAAAACTATCGACAATAATGCAAGCAGCTTCCTTTTTGATTGTACATTATAACATCGAAATAATATTACTGATAATACACCGTAAGCAATTGCATCAAGCCTGTACAGTGTTGTAATAAATACACCGAAATTATGGTTTGACCAATACAGCCGGACAACTGTAATAACGAGAATATATGAACAGGTAAAAGCCAGCAGTTTTGCCCTAAGTGAAGATGTACGCTGATTGTTCATTACTGAAAATGTGCAAAGCAAAACCGCAAAACTCAGGTAAAACCATTCTTCTACACAAAGACTCCATGACTCACCGAAAAAAGTACTTTCTGGCGATGTGAAAAATTGAGTGAAGATTAGATACTGCATGGGAAAATCATCCAAGTTCCTGTAGAGATATTTCCCGAGTAATATGTTGACGAACAGTATTACAAAATACAAGGGCAGTGTTCTAAACCAACGACGCATTAAAAAGAAAAAGGCTGCACCCGGTGTAAGCGTACCTTGCCCTTTTTCCAATAGGTCAATGATAATGCCTCCAATCAGGAATCCACTTAAAGCAAAGAATAAATCAACTCCGAGATTGGCAAGATACCATGCATAAACAATCTCTTTTGTATGTAGATGACTCACTGTGTGCACACCTACAACAAAAGTAATTGCCAAACATCGGGCAACATCTAATCCGTAACTTCTCAAAGATTGAGCTTAACAGGGTATAAAATGAAGTTGATATTCAATTGATAGCCGATAAAACAAGTTTGAATTCCATTTTAAAAAATTACAACATCGCCAATGCATGCTCACTTTCGTGGCCTGCCAGCAGGTTGGCAATGGCATTGTCGTATTGCTCTTTCCATACACCAATGCTACCCCAACTGGCAGCATCTACAATAATGTCGCCGCTGGTTACTTCGCCTACCACTTCGTAGTGCTGGCCGTGGCTTTGCAGCGCTTCTTCCAGTGTAGCCAGTGCATCCCGTTTTACGGTTACCGCTACACGGCTTTGAGCTTCGCCAAACAGGAAAGCATCTTTTCTTACTGAAGCATTGGTGTTTACATCAAAGCCGAGATTGTTCCAGAAAGCACTTTCTAAAAGAGTAACAAACAAACCGCCTTCACTCACATCATGTGCACTGCTGATGAGTTTGTTCTTGATGAGGTCGGCCAATACTTTTTGCAAATGGAATTCTTCTTCCAGCTCAAACTGCGGAGCAGGACTAAACTCCACGCCATGCATTTTGTGCAGGTATTCGCTGCTGTTGATGTCGTTGCTGCTTTTACCCAGCAGTACAATCACATCGCCTGCCTGCTTAAAGTCAAGCGTCATTTTTTCGTTCACATTTTCCAGCAAACCCACCATGCCAATAGTTGGTGTAGGATACACCGGACCATCAGGGTTTTGGTTGTAAAAGCTCACGTTGCCACCTGTTACCGGTGTATTGAATTTTCTACAAGCATCGCCCATGCCCTTAATGGCGTTTACAAACTGCCAGTACACTTCAGGATCGTAAGGATTGCCAAAGTTGAGACAGTTGGTTACGCCCAAAGGCTCACCACCACTGCACACAATATTGCGGGCAGCTTCGGCCACAGCAATCATCGCTCCTTTGTAAGGGTCGGCAAATACGTAGCGACTGTTACAATCCGTGGTTACTGCGAGTGCTTTATTACTTGGCTTGGCCAATACAACCGCTGCATCACTTGGTGCATTGGTGCTGGTATTACCCGTACCTACCATGCTATCGTACTGCACATACACGGCACGTTTGCTGGCAATGTTGGGGATGGTCACCAGCTTTTCTGCCACCGCTTTCAAGTCGGCAGGTTCGGCAATGGTAGATTGATCAAAAGCATTTACCTGTGCCAGGTATTTCGGCTCAGTGTATTCACGGGTGTATTGTGGCGCACCGCCGCCCAGTACCAATATTTCAGCTTCAATCTGTGCTTCCAGCTGGCCGTGCATGTAAAAGCTCAGCAAACCATCGTCGGTTACTTCACCAATATTGCTGCAGGGCAGGTCCCATTTTTCAAACACTTTCAAAATGGCATCTTCCTGACCTTTTTTTGCCACTAGCAACATGCGTTCCTGGCTTTCGCTCAGCAGCAGTTCCCAGGTTTTCATATTGGCCTGGCGGGTAGGCACTTTATCGAGGTCGATGCGCATACCGCTTTTGCCCTTGGCACTCATTTCGGCTGTAGAGCAAATAATGCCGGCGGCACCCATATCCTGCATGCCTACCACGGCTCCGGTTTTTATTACTTCCAAACAGGCTTCCAGCAATTTCTTTTCCTGAAAGGGGTCGCCCACCTGCACGGCCGGCAGGTCTTGTGCACTCTCTTCGGTAATGTCGGCACTGGCAAAGCTGGCACCACCGATGCCGTCTTTACCTGTAGCGCTACCTACAAAAAACACGGGGTTGCCCACGCCTTCAGCAGTAGCACTCACGGTTTCACCCGCTTTTACAATGCCCACACTCATGGCATTTACCAGCGGATTGGTATGATATTTCTGCTCAAAATAAATTTCACCGCCTACGGTAGGTACGCCAAAGCAGTTGCCATAGTGGCCAATGCCATGCACCACGCCGCCCAGCAACCATTGGGTTTTCTTTTCGTTCAGGTTGCCAAAGCGCAGGCTGTTCAGCGCAGCAATGGGGCGGGCACCCATGGTAAAAATATCGCGGTGAATGCCGCCTACACCTGTAGCCGCTCCCTGAAAAGGTTCGATGGCACTGGGGTGGTTGTGGCTTTCAATCTTAAACACCACGCCCCAGTCATCGCCAATATCCATGAGGCCGGCGTTTTCTTCACCCGCAGCCACCAGCATACGGCCACCGTCGCGGGGCAGGGTTTTCAGCCACTTGATGCTGTTTTTGTAGCTGCAGTGTTCGCTCCACATGCCGCTAAAGGCGCAGAGTTCATTGAAGTTGGGCGTACGGCCCATTTTTTCCTTAATCAGTTCATATTCCGCTTCCGTAATCCGGAGTTGCTGAAGCGTGGCGCTGTTTATTTCCATGAAAAAGTTTGTGAAGGCTCGATAATGAGCCGCAAATGTAACCCATGCCAGCGGGAATGCCGAAGGGTAATTCGGCGGGGCTGTGAACAGCTGTGCATATCCGGTCTGCGGTTCGCTCCCTTACACACTCCGCTTCGCTGCGGCCCTGCGGGCTGGCCCCTGCGGGGCCATGTTTCAGGCAGCGCAGCCCATCAGCCAAAGCAAACACATTCGGCTACACATACCCGCTCATGGGTAGTATCAGATGTACTGCCGACTGTATATTTGGTAAAACCACCCACATGCGACTTTTCGTTTGTATTACAGCATTTTGCCTGCCCTTTTTTTTGCAGGCACAACAAGCTCCCGGTCAGCCACTTAGCGCCAAAGAGCAGCAGGTGTTTCTTACCAACCTCTCCAACATCATGCAGCATGCAGCCGCAGGTTTTGC
>JADLHL010000086.1 GCA_020848815.1 Chitinophagaceae bacterium
AATACTTCAATACCTCTACATGCATCCACTCGGCAATAGTTTGGCCAACCCCGTATGGCATGCTCTTGGCACCGTGCAGCAGCATTTGAATGCCGGTAGCCAACAGCTTCGTTTTTTTGCGCCGGATATAGCCCCATTTGCAGGCATGGAAAACTGGGATGCAGCGGCGCTGCATCATTTTGAAGCAAACATTCCTGCACAGCGGCGCATGTACCTCATGCAAGAAACGGCAGTCGTTATACCATCTTCTTTACAGGTGCATTTTACCGTGCCCTTGTATCAAATGATTTGTACCGATTTTCAGCCCGCCTTTGAAGATTACCCACTGGTGCCGCTGACGGAAGAACACATACCACAAATGCTGGCACTAACAGCCCTTACCAAGCCGGGTCCTTTTTTGACACAAACCATACAGCTTGGTGGTTATGTAGGCGTGTTTGATGGCGACCAGCTCATTGCCATGGGCGGCGAACGCCTGAAAGTACCGGGCTTTACAGAAGTGAGTGCCATTTGCACCCATCCCGATTATCGCGGCAGGCACTTGGCCAGGCATATTTTATCACAGGTCAGTCAGCAAATTATTCGTCGTGGCGAAGTGCCTTTTTTGCACAGCCTTACTACCAACGAACCGGCACTCAAAGTGTATACCCAATTGGGCTACCGCCTCAACAGACATATCTTTTTTGCCATTGTAGAAAAACAGTATGCCTAATATCGCCGTCAGAACGGGGCAAGAAAAAAGGTCGTACAAATTTGTACGACCTTTTTGTTTTAGCTCCCCCTGCTGGACTTGAACCAGCGACCCTCTGATTAACAGTCACAGCATTATCCCTTCTCTTGTTTTCCGTTATTTTCTAATGTATTGATTATCAGTATTTATTTTTCTCTTCCTTTCCTTTATTACTACATTATTTAGCATTATTTCGTATCTTTCAGGTCACATTTGAGGTCACATTACCCAAATGTGACCTCAGCTATGCCTACACTCAACACCTCCGTCAGCTTCTTCCTCGACGCATCCCGACCCAATGATGATGGCAAATGCCTCATCAAACTCAACCTTTACCACAAACCCAATAAGAAGCGCTATGCTACCCGCTTCCATGCCACCAAAGCGGAGTGGGAGAAAATAAACAGCCCAAACCTGCGGGATGAAGAACTCAAGAAGGTTAAGAAAGGGCTGGCCGACATCTTAGCCAAAGCAGAAAAAGTCATTGCCCGACTGGAGCCATTCTCATTCGTGGCATTCGAGGAGGCTTTCTTCGACAAAACCGCAGGCCGCCATTCCACCGCTTTAAAAGCATGGTTTGACAACTACATCGACTTACTCAAAGCCAAAGGGCAAATCGGCACTACAGTTTCTTACAAAACCACGCTCAATTCCATCGAGGGCTACCGCAAACACCTTAGCCTGCACGATGTAACGCCAGCCTTTCTACACGATTATGAAAGCTATTTGCTTAAAGATGGCAAGTCCATCAGTACGGTGGGCATTTACATGCGGCAGCTGAGGGCCATCATTAACCAGGCTATTGATGCCAATGTATTCCCTGCCGAACGCTACCCCTTCAAAAAGTACCAGGTACCTGCCGGCCGAAATGTCAAGAAAGCCCTGTCCGAAAAAGACCTCAACAAGCTGCTGACCTATCAGGCCACTTCACCCGATAAGCAAAAAGCCATCGATTTTTGGCTCTTTTCATATCTCTGCAACGGCATGAACTTTGCCGACATCATTGAGCTGAAACCAGAAAATATTTCAGGCGATTACCTGCACTTCATTCGAGCCAAAACAAAACGCACCAAGAAAAAAGATCTCCGCCCCATTCGGGTTGGCCTCAATCCAAAAGCAGTGGAGATCATCCAACGCCAACGCAATGAAAACCCGGCAAACCCTTACCTGTTCCCGGTACTGGAAGAAGGCTTATCACCAGTAACCATCAAACACCGGTGCCAGCGTTTCATCAAGTGGGTAAACAAGCACATGGACCTCATCCGCATAGAACTCGAAATAGACCAGAAAATCGGCACCTATGCAGCTCGTCACTCATTCTCCACGGTCCTCAAACGCAAAGGCGTTTCTACTGAGTTCATCAAAGAATCGCTGGGGCACAGTTCATTAGTAACAACTGAGAGTTATCTTGATAGCTTTACTGACGATGTGAAACTTCAATACGCCAACCTACTCACAGACCTCACATGAAAATTACCATACTCACCAGCATATTGAATGGAAATCTTAGACCCGCATTCAATACAAATGAAGGTTTCGATGATTTAACGGTCCCTGCATTACAGAAAGCAACGCAGTATACCCTAAAAAATACCCTTGAGCTTTACCAACAGCTCACAACACTTTTACGTCATTTTCCTGAGCTGTTAAAATATCTCAATGAAGAAAAGCTCTCAACTACAAATCCCCTTATCCCCCATTTTTATCAAATAGATTTACCCAACCATAAAAACACCTATTCGCATTTTTATTACCTGCTGTACTTGCAGGAAACACTTAGGATATTTAATGTGGCGATTATCAAATTCATGCCCTTAAATCCTGTTCATCGGGAGTATAAAGTTCAGTTGTTACTCGATAGCATTAAATCGAACACAATTAGGTTATCTGAAGAGCTGAAAGAGCAAGGCATGCATGGCATTCCAAACGCCTCTGAGAATCCAAAGCATTATGCCTTATATGTGGCCAAGTACTTAATGGTAGTCTTGTTCTTTGAGTTGCAAAATGTATTTAACCATGAGGTGACTGATAGAATAAACCCCAAGTTCTTTTTTCAGAACATCCTGCGGGAAGAATACAATCAAAACTTTCTCATTCCAACAGCCCAATATTTTGAGCACAAACTTTCGATACTGATCAATTGCGGTACAGCTACAAAAGATGATTACTTATCACTGCTAAGGGAATACCAAACAGCCCCCAAAAAAGTGAATGAAGTACTCACGAAAGTTCACAATGCGATTTTCTTAAACGAAACCGAATCTTCTTCACTCATCAATGAGACCATCAATAATCAGGATTTAATTGCTGCTGCCATTGAAAAAAAGAAAAGTGAACTTTCAAAAAGCATCAACGCACATGCTTATGGATTTGAAAGACTAGAGGTTATCAATATGGCTCTCTCTAAACTTGAATATATTTTTGAAGGAGATACCCACATACAATCTATTCCGGCACAGATTAAGTCCTGGCTACAAAATCAACAGCAGGCCTATTTGTTAAATGCTAGTCAGTTGTTTGCAACCGACAGTGCCGTAACAGGTCCCAAAAAAGAAAAAACGCAAAAGACAATCGAACAGAAAAAGCAAATCGCATTTGAGCATTTGCGCTTTATGAAAGGCACCAATCTTCAGAACAAGCCAATCATGTCGGAGGCAGAATTTGACCGAATGATGAGTTACTTATACTTCTTGCTACAATATGACTACCTACCCGAAACAGTCGACCCTATCCCAGTTGTCAATCTCCCTACAGGCTCAATTCGATACACCTTTTACTTGCTGCACCAAAAACTCATAAGCAAATCGAGAATCAACGAGTCCTGGATTAATTTTCTACACGCCTGTTTTGACCAATTTAGTACAGTGGATATGAGGACTACAAAAACCAAGTTTTCCCAGGCTCCAAAGAGCTACGAAAATGACTTAAAACAAATGAGAAGGTAAGATCGGTAGAGTAAGTTTACCTCTGTTTTACCCTCTTCTTGTTTGCTCTTTTTGCTATCAATTCTTCACCGCAAAAATTGACAGCAATGACAGACAATGCTCAAATCCTCGAAAAGCTCACCGAAATCGCTTCCAAGCTAGACGAGCAGAACCTCCTTCAGAAAACAATCCTCAACTTCAATGAGGCTTGTAAGTACCTCGACGTTAGCCCCTCTCATCTTTACAAGCTGACTTCCGCCAAGCAGGTACCTCACTTCTGCCCGCAGGGCAAAAAGCTGTACTTCAAGCGCATGGAGCTCGACAACTGGCTCCAGCGCAATCGCCAGGCAACTCCCGACGATACCGAATCAGACGCCGCCGACCTCGTTATCCGTGGCCGCAAGTAATCCATTGTTCACGCACTCAACTCTTCAACATGGCTACTTGTACCGTCTGGAAAAACTTCAGCGAACCCATCGAAAAAGTATCGCTTATCATGCTGGCAAAACGCCTCTCCGCTGATACCTACAAACAAGAGGTATCTCAAATCCGTATGCGCATAGCAGAGGGCAAAAAAGAAGAAGCACAACGCCTCAAGCAAAAGCTGCCAGCCTTCACGCCCTCCGGTGTATTCAACGAAAAAAGACTGAGCACACAGCTCGACATGTATTCGGGGTACGTCCATCTCGACTTCGACAAACTATCCCCCGACACCCTTTCCAAAACCTTTCAGGTCCTGATAGCAGACCCTCATACCTATCTGTGTTTTATCAGCCCCAGTGGCAACGGCCTGAAAGTATTTGCAGAAGTCGATACCGGCCCCGAACATCACGACAGCAGCTACCGGCATGTGTTGGAGTACTACCAAAACATCACCGGCTTGAAAGCCGACGAAAAATGCAAAGACATCACCCGCCTTTGTTTCATGAGTTGGGACCCCAACTTATACCACAACATCTACAACCAGAAGTTTCGGCTGGCACCAGCCATTATCAAGCCCCAAACAACGGTTGAAGCCCCCACTGCCGTAATGCACCACACACACAGCACCTACCAATACCTGCTCATCTTCCAACAGCAGATTCTTTTCACCAACCAAAAAAACACCTACGAAAATGGAAACCGTAATAACTACATCTATGTACTCGCTTCCAATTGTAACCGTGCAGGCATACCTCAGCTGGATGCTGCTGGTCTTATTGCTGAACATTTTGATTTACCTCATCCGGAAATTCAACAAGCGGTAAAAAGTGCGTACCAGCACCACCAACAAGAATTTGCAAAGTTTGCAAACACTGCAAAGCTGCAAGCGGAACAACTGGTGCCTGCATCACAAACAGAGGATAGCAGCGAAGATTACCTCAAACTAACACCAACACTGCCGGATGAGATCTTCCAAACCCTGCCAGTCATTTTGTCCGCCGGGGCCAACGCTTTCGCCGACAAACGCAAGAGAGATGTGTTCTTCACTGGTGCCATCGCCATCCTGAGCGGCTGTTTGCCAAAAGTCACGGGCATTTACCATCAGGAGCGGGTCCACCCACACCTGTTCACCTTTATCATTGCACCCGCAGCAAGCGGCAAAGGCGTATTGAAAAATGCCAAACGACTGGCCGACAAATACCACCAGCAGGTATTAGCTGCCAGCCGTGAAAGCCAGACCCGGCATGAAGCGGAGCTGGCCGATTATAAACTCCTGCTGAATAAGCGACGCAAAGGCGATCCCCCACCGGAAAAACCCGTCACACCGCCATTTCGCATTGTATTCATTCCGGCCGACAGTTCACATGCCCGCATGATTGAACACCTCCAAAACAATGGAGGACAAGGCATCATTTGCGAAACCGAAGCCGATACCATGAGTGGGGCCAAAAAACAGGATTGGGGCGACTACTCTCCCGCTTTGCGGTCGGCATTCCACCACGAAAAAATCACCCTCACCCGCAAAACCAACAACGAATACATCGAAATCAACGACCC
>JADLHL010000087.1 GCA_020848815.1 Chitinophagaceae bacterium
ATTGGCACTACTACCATGCGTGGTTTGGAAACATCTTTTACTGCCGAAAAATTGTTGAAACCATCTGAAGGCTGGACGAATATGTTCATTCATCCGCCATACGATTTCAATATTGCCGATTCATTGGTAACAAACTTTCACCTGCCCAAAACGAGCCTGCTTATTATGGCCTGTTCTTTTGCAGGTTATGATTTGGTAATGGAAGCGTATAAAAAAGCCATCAAAGACAAGTATCGCTTCTTCACCTATGGTGATGCGATGCTGATTTTATAATCGTATTTGTATCAAAAAGCAAAGCTGCCCCCCAAAAGGAGGCAGCTTTTTTACTTACTAACCCATTGAAATAATACTAAGATCGGTTTGATTTGAGTGAGTTTACCTGCTCCTGCAACGTATTCACTACGCTAGCCAGCTGATTTACATCCCACACAGGTTTTTCCATAGGGCGACTCAAAATCATTTGTGCCTGCCATACTTCTGCAATGTCTTCCGACTTAACGGTGTAAGGCGGATATTGAGGATTGTCGCTTACCAAAGTGAGTGTTGTTTGCAACTTTGGCTCTTTTTGTATCCGTTTGTAAACGATTCCATCCGTACGGCTCACTACAATGTATGCCTGGTTGGATTTTAAATATTCCAGATTCTCAACCTTCTCTCCCACAATCACACTGCCACTGGGCGTAGGCAACATAGAATCGCCAATGATTTCAAAAGCACGGTATTCGCCGGGGCCCAGCATAGGTAGCGTAAATGTGTTGAGCTCATCAACAAATTCAGGATCGTTGTACCCCGCCAGGTAACCAGCCGCGGCCTTTACTGGTACAAACTGAATATTGGAACGCTCAGCACCCATTTTCAGCTTGCGGCGTTTGGCCATGTATGACTCTCCTTCATCGGCCAGTTCCTTCAGCAACACATCTTCCAGCGATAGCTTGAAAATGCTGCACACAGTTTCTACCACTTCGAGGCGGGGCTCGGCCCGCTCCTCTTCGTAGGCACCTACCAGCGATCGCTTAATGCCCACTTTATTGGCAAAGTCTTCTTGTGTCCATCCACGCAATTTGCGCAGGTACTTGAAGTTTTTTCCGGCGAAACTCATTGCTACTTGTTTTGGCAATATTACTAAATATTTTGGCTTTGCAAAAATATTTAGCTCCTGTTTTTTGCAAAAGATAAATAGCCTTTTGCCACTGCGGCATTGGCACCGGGTTTACTTTTACGCAAGCATTTAAATTATGACAAACGAACGACCTATCATTCTGATAACCAACGACGACGGCATTACGGCTCCCGGTATCCGGAATCTGGTGGAAGCAGTAAAAGATTTGGGACAACTTGTAGTAGTAGCACCCGATAAACCTCAAAGCGGTATGGGCCATGCCATTACCATTGGTCACCCGCTGCGCATGAACCAGCTCGACCTTTTTGGCGGCATTGAAGCCTGGCAGGTAAGCGGCACCCCAGCCGACTGTGTGAAGCTGGCCGTTGACAAACTCATTCACCGCAAGCCCGATTTGTGTTTGAGCGGTATCAACCATGGTGCCAATCATGCCATTAATGTCATCTACAGTGGTACCATGAGTGCTGCCATGGAAGCAGCCATCGAAGGCATCCCTTCGGTAGGCTTCAGCCTGATGGATTACAGCATGGAAGCCGATTTTTCTGCAGCCAGAGAAGTTGTACGTTCAATAGTGATGAAACTGCTGGCCGAAAAACAGGACAATCATTTACTCCTCAACGTCAATATTCCTAAAGTCAGCATGGAATTACTGGCAGGTATTAAAATTTGTCGTCAGGCTTATGCCAAATACCAGGAAGATTTTGACGAACGTACCGACCCGCATGGGCGCAAATACTACTGGCTTACCGGCGAGTTTGTAAACATGGATGAAGGCGATGACACGGACGTGTGGGCACTCGAACATAACTACGTTAGCGTTGTACCCATCGCCATCGACTTTACCAATTACAAAATGAAACAGCAACTGGAGGAAAAGTGGTCATGAACATGCTGACGAAAGACAACTTCAAGCTTGGTTTGATACTTGGATTTTTTCTACCATTTGCGGGGGTTGTTATCTATTATTATTGGAAAATTTATCCTAACGAATTCAGCACTTTTCTTGAATACCTGACCACTGAAAAACGCTTATTGTCGAGCCTTACAGTGGTGTGCTTGTTATTGAATGTTGGCCTATTTACTGCATACATCAACACGCACCGCGATAAAACAGCCAAAGGCGTTTTCGCTATCAGTGTGGTGTACGCTGTAGTTTCTTTAATGATCAAATTTTTCGCCTGAGTCATTCTCATTTCAGCCCAAACGCATGAAGTATTACATCATAGCCGGCGAAGCTTCCGGCGATTTGCACGGAAGCAATCTCATTAAGCAAATACACCTGCAGGATAAGCAGGCAGACATTCGCTGCTGGGGGGGCGATAAAATGGAAGCTGCCGGTGCTACATTGGTAAAACACTACCGCCAGTTGGCTTTCATGGGTTTTGCAGAAGTGCTCATGAACCTCCGTACCATTCTCAACAACCTGTCTTTTTGCAAAAAAGATATTGCAGCCTTCAAGCCGGATGTAATTGTATTGGTTGACTATCCGGGCTTCAATTTGCGCATCGCTAAGTGGGCAAAACCACTTGGCTATAAAGTGGCCTACTACATTTCGCCACAAGTATGGGCCTGGAAGGAAAACCGGGTAAAAATGATGAAGCAGTGCATCGATTTGATGATGGTGATACTGCCTTTTGAAAAAGATTACTACAAAAACAAATGGCAATGGCCTGTGGAATATGTAGGCCATCCATTGGTACAAACCATTGAGGAATTTCAGCCACGCATCTCTTCTTTTTCTGAAAAACCGATTGTAGCGGTTTTGCCCGGCAGTCGCAAACAAGAAATAAATGTAAAACTGCCGGTGATGCTGGAAGTATCCAAGCGTTTTCCGCAATATCAATTTATTGTGGCTATGGCGCCGGGCACCGATGAAAGTTTTTATCAGCAATTCGTTAGTCGTTATCCTAATGTGAGCTGTGTGGGCGGCCTTACTTATGAGCTGTTAAAAACCGCCACTGCAGCCTTAGTGACCAGTGGAACTGCTACACTGGAAACGGCCTTGTTTGGGGTACCACAAGTGGTGTGTTATAAAGGAAGCCCCATCAGCTACGCCATTGCCAAGCGACTTATTACCATCAAATACATTTCGTTGGTCAATCTCATTATGGATAAACCTGTGGTAACCGAATTGATTCAGCACGACATGAATGTGGAAGCTATTTCAAAAGAGCTGGAAGCTATTCTGAACGACAAATCCAATATTCATCGTATAAAGAAGGACTATGAGGAGCTTTTTGCGTTGCTGGCAGCCGGAGGTGATGCGTCGGCTACAGCAGCCGGCCATATTTCGAAGCTGCTACTTGCCTAACCTTTCTTGACGATTAGCTTAACGGCCAGAATAACCAAGGCCAACAAAAACAGCAAAATGGAAATTCTGTTGATGCCGTGCATGTATTTAGTCCATTGAGTAGTAGGCTTGTTTGGATCTTTTTTCTTCAAATACAAATACTCACCGATTTGCTGTAGTACGCCCATAAATGCTTTTTGTGAATAACAAGGATCGCAACCGATTGGTTGATGCCCATGCAGAGAAGTGAAGAATTATTTATGACTAATTAGCAAGAAATAGCTTAGCCTATTAACTCAGGAGTATTGAATACCAGTTATTTCTATCTCTCTCCTGTGTTTGTTTATTGATATTAATGAACAAACTTCAATGTTAAAACATTGATAATACATTGTACTGCTGTGAATAATTGCTGGTTTTTGTTTACCGATTTATAGAAAATTCTTAAACAGCCTAATTCCTTAATGGACTTCAAAGTTTAGACATTGAAATTTTTCAGAAGAAATGTGGAAAACGTTGGTTCATTCGTTTTGCAAAACAGGTAGGTGCCAGTGATATCTGTCACAGTAGCCCGCCGCTACTGTTCTGACTTTTGTAAGGCCTTGATGAATCTCGTTTAGGTGAAAATTCCAGCCGCATGCACATAGAAATAGTTCGGAACGAAGCGCTTTCTGAAAATGGATACTTTTTATACGATGCCGGAGAGGCTGTAGTGATAGACCCGATGCGGGATATTTCGCCCTATCTTAAAAAACTGGTGGCTACAAATACCCGTTTGAAATATGTATTGATGACCCATTTTCATGCTGATTTCATTAGCGGTCATCAGGAACTGGCAGCCAAAACCGGTGCTACAATCGTATTTGGCCCAACGGCAAAGCCGCTTTACCGGGCACATATTGCAAAAGACAATGACCTGCTACATATTGGTGAGTCAACTATCAAAGTGCTGCATACCCCGGGCCACTCATTAGAATCAACTTCGTTTCTGGTAAGTAACGCCTCCGGAAAAGATATTGCCATTTTTACAGGCGATACATTGTTTGTGGGAGAAATTGGCCGCCCGGATATTGTGCAACAATTGAAATCTGAAATTACACCTGAATTTTTAGCAGGATTACTATACGATTCATTACGCAATAAAATTTTACCCCTGTCAGATGATATCATCATTTACCCGGCACATGGTGCAGGCAGCGACTGTGGAAAAAATATTGGCAATAGCCCTGTGGATACAATTGGCCACCAGAAGAAAGTGAATTATGCTTTGAATCCGCAGTTGCAAAGGGATCGGTTTATTGCAATTGCTACTGAGGGCTTGCCTGTTCCGCCTGCCTACTACCCTTTTAATGTGTTGCTCAATCAAAGTGCTTGTACCACTACGCAGGAAGAAATGATGCGCAACGGACTTCACCCGCTTACTGTAAATGCATTTGAAAAAGCAAGAGAAGAAAATGCTGCACTAATTATTGACACCCGAGCCGTATCGGCTTTCTCAACTGCATTCATTCCAGGTGCTGTTTATATTGCCCTCGACGATCAGTTTTCAAAACTGACAGGTGCATTGATAACAGACCTTCAGCAACCGATATTGTTGGTACTTGATGAAGGCACAGAACAAGATGTCATTTCCCGTTTGGTAAACATTGGTTACAACAATACCGTTGGCTACTTGCAGGGCAGTATTGAAGCATGGATTAAGGCAGGAAAACCTGTGGCGGCGTTGCTACATATTGATGCAAATGATTTTGAAAATAATTATCACCAGCAGCAAGGCATTTGCTTAATGGATGTCAGAAAAACTTGCGAATACAATAGTCAGCACATCATTGGCAGTAAGCACTTTCCACTTGGCGAAATTTATAAGTGGAGCAAAACATTGAACCCGGACAATACGATTCATTTACTCTGCAGTTCGGGCAACCGCTCAGCCACTGCTGCCAGCATTTTGGCTGCTGGTGGGTTTGGCAACGTACTCAATATAACCGGCGGCATTCAGGCACTCTTAAACACAGACTTACCAAGATCAGCCTATCAGGAGCCGGTCAGCCAACTCTAAAATCCGGTGGTGACTATTATCACTTAACCCCGGTTGGCAACAAGTTTTATTTGTACTTAACGAATCATTACTTCAACGATACAATACTATGCCCGACGAGCTGACGCTACGCAAATTATTCCCCAATCTTGAAGACGGGCTGTATGAAGAACTGTTGCAATACGGCAACGTAAGAAGCTTTGCAGCCGGGTCTGTGATTTTGAAAAAAGGGCACCCCATCCGATCAACCATGATGGTGATTGAAGGTGTTGTAAAACTCTCTCAGGACGATGACGAAGGCGACGAGTTTTTTGTGTACCACTTAGAGCCTGGTCAGGCTTGTGCATTGAGCATGGTGTGCAATTTTGGCCATGAAAAAAGCGAAGCCTCAGCCAAAGCTATTACTGATGTAGTAGTACTTTCAATACCGCTGCAATACATGGAAAAATGGTTGGGAGAATATAAAAGCTGGCACTACTTTGTTATCAAAACATACCGTTCACGTTATAATGATTTATTGCAAACAGTAAATGAAATTGCTTTCAGGAATATGGATGAACGCCTTGAATTTTATTTGCTGAAACAAGTAAAACAATTTGGCAACCATGTAAAACTGACGCACCAGGAAATAGCCAACGATCTCAACTCAAGCCGCGAAGTCATCAGCCGCCTGATGAAAAAAATGGAAAAGAATGGATGGATAAGTATTCATCGCAACTCTTTTGAATGGCTGCGAAAATGATTGTAAAATGCAAAAAAGTACATAGCTCATTTTTACAAGCTGGCTTGAGTGATTACTATCACAGAAGGACTAATAACAACCAGGCAATTTTGTATTCTAAATCGAATTCATGGAAATAGCAGGTTATCTCGCATCGCTGGTCATTGGTATTTCATTAGGCTTAATTGGCGGAGGTGGTTCTATACTCACGGTTCCTGTATTGGTGTACTTGTTTGGTGTAAACCCTGTAGCTGCCACGGCTTACTCATTATTTATTGTAGGCGCCACCAGTTTGGTTGGTGCTTTTCCAAAATATAAAGCAGGCGAAGTAAACCTAAAAACAGCACTCATTTTTGGTATCCCGTCTATAGCAGCTGTGTATGCCACCCGTGCATTTATTGTACCGGCTATTCCCAACGAGGTTTTCTCTGTAGGCGATTTCGTAGTTACCAAGCCTTTGCTCATGATGATGCTTTTCGCCATCCTCATGGTATTTGCATCCATCTCTATGATCAGAGAAAAGAAAAAATGCGTTGATTGTCCTGAAGAAAAACAAGTATTCAACTACCCATTGATTTTGCTGGAAGGTGCCATAGTAGGTGTGCTTACCGGACTGGTAGGTGCCGGCGGTGGTTTCTTAATTATTCCAGCATTGGTGCTGCTCAGCAAGCTCCCCATGAAACAAGCGGTGGGCACGTCACTCCTCATTATTGCAGCAAAATCTTTACTGGGTTTTACCGGCGACTTGGGTAAAACAGTCATGGACTGGCCCCTGTTGCTTACCGTTACAGCTCTGGCCATAGCAGGTATTTTTGTAGGCAATTTGCTGAGTAAAAAAGTTTCTGCAGCAAGTTTGAAAAAAGGCTTCGGCTGGTTTGTATTGGTAATGGGTATTTACATCATTATCAAAGAGCTATTCCTCTCTGGTCCATCGGCTCACTAATAGTGATACTCCATCATAACAAGTTTATCCATTCCACCATCATTTTTGTAACCAATCAATTTAATCCATATGTTTTTTCAACACGTGTACGACAAAACGCTTGCACAAGCCAGCTACTTTATAGGCTGTCAAAAAGCAGGGGTAGCCGCAGTTATTGACCCTAAAAGAGACGTAGATACTTATCTTGAAATAGCTACGCAAAACAATATGAAGATCACCCACATCTTCGAAACACATATTCATGCCGACTTCTTGGCGGGCTCACGTGAATTGGCTGCTCTTACCGGTGCAGAAATGTATTTGAGTGGCGAAGGCGGCCCCGGTTGGGAATATGAATTTGCACACAACGCATTGAAGCATGGCGACATTGTAAAAGTGGGCAACCTGAAAATTGAAGTGCTCCATACACCTGGTCACACACCAGAAAGCATCAGCTTTTTGCTGACAGATGTGCCGGCCAGCGAAGAGCCTGTGATGATTTTTACAGGTGACTTTGTTTTTGTGGGTGATATTGGCCGCCCCGATTTATTGGAAAAAGCAGCCGGTTTGGTAGGCACACAGGATAAAGGAGCTCACCAAATGTATGAGTCTATTCAGAAGTTTAATGCACTGGCAGACTACATACAAGTATGGCCCGGCCATGGTGCCGGTTCGGCCTGTGGAAAGGCTTTGGGCGCAGTGCCCAGCTCTACTGTGGGCTATGAAAAAGTACGTAACTGGGCATTCCGTTTTCAGCAGGATGAAGCCGGGTTCATCAACTTTTTGTTGGCAGACCAGCCCGAGCCCCCCAAGTACTTTGCTATGATGAAAAAGCTGAATAAAGTGGATCGTCCCTTACTCACAAGCGTTCCAAAACTGAAGCAGCTTAACACCGAAGAATTGATGGATGCAATGAAGCAAGGCATCAAAGTAATTGATACCCGCTTGAAAATGGATTTTGCTGCCGGCTATATTCCCGGCACACTCAACATTCAGGGAAATAACGCATTTGCCACATGGGCTGGCTGGTTCCTCAATTATGAGGAATCTTTCATCCTGTTGGCAGACCCTGCACAACTCGATGATCTTACCAGAAAGTTGATGCGTATTGGTCTGGACAATATCTATGGCTTCATTCCATCAACAAAAACATGGGAAGCTGCCGGTGGCAAACTGGAAACAGTAGCACTGGTGGATGAAAATATAGTGAAAGAAAAAATGGCCGACGACAGCGATACCCGCATCATTGACCTGCGAGGTGTGGCAGAATACAAAGCTGGCCACATCAAAAATGCAGCGAATGTGTTTGTAGGAACCATTGAAAAAAACATGGACAAAATTCCTACAGAATCACCTGTAATTCTGCACTGCCAGGGTGGCGACAGAACAGCTATTGCGTATTCTGTTTTGGCGAAAGCCGGTTTTAAAAATATTGCCAACTATATGGGGGGCATTAACGAATGGACAGCTAATGGCAATACACTGGTGAGTGAGTAAAAGTGTGCTGCTTAATGACAAGATTGGCCTTCGCTATGCGGAGGTCTTTCTTTTGTAACAGTAGCATGTAACAGTAGTACAAATTGCCAAAGATGCTTGTGTGACTTGAGTCATACATAGGCCTGACGACCCTATGCAATTTTGTACAATCATCACCAATCGAAAAACAACGAATATGCAATACCAACAAATTGTTCAACTCCCCGACACACTGTTTGTAGATGTACGAACAGCTATGGAATTCAACATGTACAGAGCTGAAGGCAGCATCAACATTCCCATGGATCAGATACCTACACAATGGAAAAGCATTGAAGGTATTGGTCAAAGAAACATTGTGTTCTTTTGCCGCAGCGGCAACCGCAGTGGCCAGGTGGTGAGCTACCTGAAACAATTAGGCGTAGCCAATATTTACAATGGTGGCAGTGTAGAAGATGTCATTAATATACTGGTACGCAAATCTGCTTAATTATGATTTGAAACAACGGGCACTCACCGGCATTTAACACAATGCCAGTGGGTGCTTCCTTATTTTTGAACCATCTCAATGTTCATTATGCAACGTATACTCTTCTCTGCTTTTACACTCGTTTTGCTACTATCAGCAGGTGTAATGGCCTGCCAAAATAAACCTGCAGCAACAGCAATTGCTCCTGCTGAAAATAGTAAAACATTGCCCGAACTAAGCATGAAAACACTCAGTGGCAATACCGTTTCGCTGGCTTCATTTAAAGGAAAAAAAATACTGCTCAATTTGTGGGCATCGTGGTGCGGGCCATGCCGGGAAGAAATGCCCGGTATTGATCAACTTGCAGCATCTATCGACACCAGTAAAGCAGCCATTGTTTTATTATCGCTGGATGAAGATGCCGCTGATGCCATCAAGTTTATGCAAGGCAAAAACCTATTTAAGCATAGTTATATGCCAATGGGCGACCTCCCCGATTTGCTGAATGTTCCCGGCATTCCGGCCAGCTTTTTCTTCGATGAAAACGGACAACTGGTAAAAGAAATTTCAGGAGCTGAAGATTACAATACCCCTGCAATAAAAGCATTGCTGCAATAAGAATTATTCATGTACAAAAAAGGCCAACGATTACTCGCTGGCCTTTTTTGCATCTACAAGTTATTCATGCAATCCATGCACCGGTCATTACACCATCTGCCACTTCTACATCAATGTAATCTTGCAATGTTGTAGCAAGGCTAAAGCCCACAATATCGGGCTGTATCGGAAACTTACGATGGGTACGTGCTACCAATACCGCTGTCTGAATTTTATTGGGATGATGCTCCAAAAACGGCTTCAACGCATAGGTGAGCGTTTTGCCGCTATTGGCCACATCGTCGAGCAACAGCAGTACAGCACCATTCAAATCGGGCTGATTGCTCAGCGATATTTCACCGGGATGACGCTTGTCCAGATCAACGGTCAGTTCGTCAATAACACCATCGAAATATTTAGCCAACTCTTTTTTGATAATGTCGCTCATGATGGCGCCATTGGGCAAAATACTGGCAATTACAATGCGTTGTTCATCCATATTTTGCTCGGCTATTTCCAAGGCCATCCGCTGCAACCGCAAGTCGATGCCTGCCTTATCCAGTATGTAATTTTTAACCACTTTGTAAACGCTTTGTGGCAAATTAACCACAAAACAAACAATATAGCAGCAGGGCACTTAATTTAGTGCCATCGATTTATTGTGCTTGCTAAACTTATTTGTATGCAATATCTGGCTCAGGCGTTGTTTGTAAGTGTTGTTGCCGCAGCGGTGTGGTTATTTTCCCGCAACATTGGGCGTATCCGTCAGGTCATTTTAATGGGCAAAGACGAAACCATTGAAACCGACCGCAACAAGCGGATGAGCAACTTATTGTTGCTGGCGCTGGGCCAAAAAAAGATGTTCAAAAATCCGCTGGTGGCCATTATGCACTTTGTGCTGTATGCGGGTTTCGTTATCATCAATATTGAGGTATTGGAAATAGTGTTGGATGGTGTGTTGGGCACCCATCGTTTGTTTGCTCCCATGCTGGGCAGTTTTTACAGTTTCCTCATCAATGCTTTTGAAATACTGGCCTTAGCTGTACTCGTTTTTTGTGTGGTGTTTTTGGTGCGTAGAAACGTGCTGAAACTACGTCGTTTTATCAGCAATGATTTGAATGGCTGGCCCCGCAGCGATGCTAATTACATTCTCTTCTCAGAGATTGTATTGATGTCGTTGTTCTTACTAATGAATGCCACCGAAGGCGTACTGATTGCCAACAACGTGGCACCGTATGCCGAACACGCAGCTGGCCCGTTTGCCATTAGTCAGTACATCTCCCCTTTGTTAAGCGGCTTGTCCAACACAGCACTGGCAGGCATTGAAAGAACAGCGTGGTGGCTGCATATCATTGGCATTTTGGCTTTCCTGAATTACCTGCCGTACAGCAAGCATTTGCACATCTTGTTTGCCTTTCCCAATGCGTGGTTTGCCCGCCCCGAAACCTATGGCAAAATGCAGAACATGCCAGAAATTCAGAAGGAAGTGGCACTTGCCATGGGGCAGGATATTGCTACACATCCTGTGCTCAGTCAACTGCCCGAGGCACCGCCCAATCAGTTCGGTGCCAAAGATATTTTTGACCTCAGCTGGAAGAATTTGCTGGATGCTTACAGCTGCACCGAATGTGGCCGTTGTAGTGCCGCCTGCCCGGCTAACAGCACCGGCAAAGTATTGAGCCCAAGAGCTATCATGATGAAAACCCGCGACCGTGCCGAAGCTGTAAGCAAAGTGCTGGCGGCCAACAATGGCCAATGGGTAGACGATGGTAAAAGCTTATTGCACGACTACATCACCGTAGAAGAACTGCGGGCATGTACCACTTGCAATGCCTGTGTGGAAGAATGTCCTGTAAGTATTTCTCCTCTCGATATTATATTGAAACAACGCCGTTACCTCATCCTTGACGAGAGCAACAGCCCCGGCGAATGGAATGCCATGTTTGGTAATATTGAAAACAACTTTGCCCCCTGGAAATTTAATCCGGAAGAAAGGGAAGCCTGGGTGAATGGATGATTTTTTTTCAACGCCAAGTAGCTAAGACACAAAGATGTTGATGGAACTGAGTGAATGCTCAGTTCCATTTTTTATGACAGCAACTCAAAAGCATGCTTACATCGGTACCACTGAGAAACGGAAG
>JADLHL010000088.1 GCA_020848815.1 Chitinophagaceae bacterium
GATGATGGAATGATCGAGCCCGATGCGTTCGGCCAGCCCGCTACACAGCGGTTTTTCCGAAGGCATTTTAAACAGTTGGTATTTGATAGAACTACTGCCTGAGTTGATAACGAAAATATACATGGTAGATGTTGGATGTATGATAGCTGATGTCTGATATAAAATTTCTGTCGTCTGTTGTCGGTCGTCAGTTGTCTTCATTTATTGCTCCTGCGCCTGTATCGCCGTAATGATTACCGTGTTGTACACATCTTCCACCGTGCAGCCGCGGCTGAGGTCGTTGATGGGTTTGTTGAGGCCTTGCAGCATAGGGCCAATGGCGAGAGCACCTGTTTCGCGTTGTACCGCTTTGTAGGTGTTGTTGCCCGTGTTCAAATCGGGGAAGATGAGCACACTGGCCTGACCTGCCACTTCGGAGCCCGGCATTTTTTGGCGGCCCACCGCAGGGTCTACCGCCGCATCGTATTGAATGGGGCCTTCCACTTTCAAATCAGGACGCTTGGCTTTTACAATAGCTGTGGCCTGCCGCACTTTGTCTACATCGGCACCTTCGCCGGAAGAGCCTGATGAATATGAGAGCATGACAATGCGTGGTTCAATACCAAATGCCTGACTGCTTTCGGCAGAAGAGATGGCAATTTCTGCCAGCTGCTCGGCAGTAGGATCGGGGTTTACGGCGCAGTCGCCAAATACTGACACCCGATCGGGCAGGCACATAAAGAATACGGATGACACGGTAGATATTCCGGGTTTGGTTTTTACAAACTGCAACGCCGGACGAATGGTGTGCTGCGTGGTATGCACAGCACCGCTTACCATACCGTCGGCCATGCCTTTGTACACCATCATGGTGCCGAAGTACGATACATCGGTCATGAGGTCACGGGCCATTTCTGCTGTCACGTTCTTGGCTTTACGCAGTTCATACAGCGTGGTCCAAAAATCTTCGTAGCACTCAGCTGTGGCCGGGTCGAGCACCGTAATCTTCGACATATCGGGAAAGAGGCCGAGGCGTTTGAAGCTGGCCGTTACTTCTGCAGGATTGCCCAAAATAGTGAGGCGAACAATATCGTTGTTGATTAACCGGGCAGCGGCTTTTAGTATGCGGTCGTCGTTGCCTTCGGGCAATACAATGTGCTTGAGTTGTGCCTTTGCTTTGCGGGTAAGCTGATACTGAAACATGTGCGGCGTAATGCCTTCGGGCACGTATGTCACCATTTTTTGCTCCAGCAATTGCACGTCCATGTACTTCTCAAAACTGTTGATGGCCAGCTGAATTTTTTTGGGGTTATCTGCACTCAGTCGAGACTGAATAGAACCCAGGTTGGTGGTAGTGCGGAAGGTGCCAGTCTTTACGGAAATCAATGGCACAGCAGATTGTGAGCCTTCTACCAGCCGCATGATTTGTGGTTCGGGTTCGAGGCCACCGGTGAGTACAATGCCTGCTACTTTGGGATAGTTGGCAGAAAGATTCGCCTGCATGGCACCGATGATGATATCGCCCCTGTCGCCGGGCGTTACAATGAGTACATTTTCAGAAATATGACTCAAAAAATTGGGCAGGTGCATGGCGCCGGTTATAAAGTTGTCTACCTGATTGGTGAGCAGGCTTTCTCCGGCCAACACTTTACCGCCAATTTGTTCTTGTATTTCTTTTACCGTAGGGCTTTGCAAGCCTTTACTTTTAGGTATCACACACAGCAATGTATCGTTGCCCATTTGTCCGCTCAGCAAGGCTTTTACATCGTCTGTCATATTTTTGGCCACCTTGTTTACCACCACGGCCAGTACCTGTACATCGTGACTTAAAAAAGTACTGAGCACCGTTTGTACATTCTGTACAATTTGTGCCGTGCTTTTGCCTTGGCCCGATACCACAATAATCACCGGGGCACTCAGGTTGTTGGCAATAGCTACGTTGGCTTCAAATTCAAATGCGGTGCCCTCACCCAAAAAGTCGCTGCCTTCTATCACCGTAAAATCATTGTTCTCTTCCAATGCTTTCACTTTGTTGATGATAAGGTCGATGATTTCGCCGCGGCCTTCGTTTTGCATTTGCTGCAGTGCCTGGCTGCGGGTAAAAGCATACATGTCTTCGTAAGGAGTGCTTACACCAAAATGCTGTATAATGGTATCAATATCTGCATCTTTTTTTCCAGCTTCTTCTTCGTTGATGATGGGTTTGAAATACGCTACTTTACGTGCCTTGCCCAAAAGCATGTGGAGCACCCCGAGTGCTACCAGCGACTTGCCGCTATACGGCTCTGTAGTAGCAATAAATATTGTTTTTGCCATGGTAATGGATTGATGTTTTGCGTTTGCAACCGTTGATGCAAAAGTAGCCTTTAGGTAAGTTTGTAAACCTGCGCTATATCAGGCTTTGGCATGAGGTGGCGCAGACTTTTGAGTGGGTTTGCGCCAGCCGTAAACAGCTTTTGCGATAAGCAAACGATTGCGTAACTCAAAGCCCGTTGAAAGAGCGGTAGCAGCGATTAAGCTGACAATTCCACTGGTGAAACTGCAGCCCTTACCTTTGCCGCTACAACTTGTACAAACGGAGTACGTCTCCACCAACCCCTGTATATGCAAACAATGTACCTGCGCAAAAAAATTGCGCCCCGTGTAGAAAATGGTCACCCCTGGATTTTTGCCAACGAAATAGATACTGCCCGCAGCACCACCGCCACCACTCCGGAAGCTGGTGATATAGTGGAAGTGCGCAATGCGCAGGATAAATTTGTGGGCTACGGATACATCAACCCCAAGAGCCAGATATTGGTGCGTTTGCTGAGCCGCAATCAGAAAGATGTGATTGATGAAGCATTTTTTCATCGCCGCATTGCCGAAGCATGGGCCTACCGCCAGCACATTGGCTATACCGAAAACTGCCGCCTCATTTTTGGCGAAGCCGATGAAATGCCGGCCCTCATCATCGATAAATTCAACGATTACTTTGTACTGCAAACGCTGGCTTACGGTATGGAAGTATGGAAACCGGCCATTGTAAAAGCCCTCAACAGTATTTTTTCACCCAAGGGTATTTATGAAAGAAATGATGTGCCTGTACGGGAGCTGGAAGGCTTGCCACAAATCAAAGGTTTTTTGAGTGAGCCATTCGATACCAATATCATCATCAACGAAAACGGCCTCAAGTTTCACATTGATATTTTGAATGGTCAGAAAACAGGCTACTTTCTTGACCAACAAGACAACCGCCGGGCCATTCAGCACATTGTAAAAGGCGCCGATGTATTGGAAGCATTTTGCTATACCGGTACGTTTAGTATTCATGCCGGCCACTATGGTGCCAAAAGTGTACTGGGCCTCGACATCAGCGAAAATGCGGTAGCACAAGCCCGCCGCAATGCGGAGCTTAACGGGCTGCAAAACATTTGTCAGTTTCAGGCGGTGAATGCGTTTGATGCATTGAAGCAATGGACAAAAGACGGTCGTCAATACGATGTCGTTATACTCGATCCGCCGGCATTTACCAAGAGCCGCGAAAACATACAGAAAGCCATTACGGGCTATAAAGAAATCAACCTTCGGGGCATGAAGCTGGTGAAGCCGGGTGGCTTTTTGGTAACCGCCAGTTGTACCAACCTGGTGCAGCCCGATTTGTTTTTGCAAATTATAGAGATGGCTGCCAAAGATGCCCGCAAAAAACTGCGACAGGTGACCTACCAAACACAGGCCAGCGATCACCCGATTGTGTGGGGCATGGAAAATACCGAGTACCTGAAGTTTTTGATTGTGGAAGTGAAGTAGATTTAATAAAAAGATTTTCTACCATTTCACACACCAACATTTTTTTTATGAAAAGAGCAATGTTACTGTTCCCGATGTTTTTGCTTGGCCTGTTTTCATTTGGGCAAGATGTTGATGGTTATTATATCAAAAAATCGGGCGATACCATCAGAGGAAAGGTGAAACTGCCGCTGCTGCCTAAACTCAAATTGGGCGCTTCTTCTCAAATTGTTTTCGATCCGCTGGAAGCAGAAGCTGCTAAAGAGGCCAAAGAAATTGACTACGCAAAGCTCACTTTTGACATTCGATTTTCATCAGGAGGAGAGAAGTATGAAAAAATTGACCGGTTAAAAGTCAAAGGTTTCGGTTTCTTATATGAAGCCCACCAATATGACTTTATCAGTTGGGATGTAACAGCGAACAAGCAAATGTATCTGATACCCGCCACTGGTGATGTGGCGCCAGATGGTGTGTATTTTATTTTGCGAAGTGTAGAAGGCGCTTGGCCGGTTTATTCTTTGTTTCAAGAAGTTGAAATGTCGAGAAAATCATGGAATAATAATGGCGGGCCTTCTTCCCCAGCTATCAACAAATCATACGATGGAAATGCTTTAAAGAGAGACGTTATTTTCGAGCATCCCACCAAAGGACTTTTGTACATATCTGATCAATATCCTTTGTTGATGAAGCAGGCACAGGTTCCTCAGTTTCTCCAATTGGAACAGGCCTTCATGCAAACACTCAGCAGCAAAGAAACCATGCTCGATATCGTCAAAAAATACAATGTCTGGGCGGCCAACAATCGCTAGTACATTAGCTTTTGTCTCTTAGAAAAAAAGAATACTGCAGTTATTTGAAAATTGTTACTCCGCCAGCAACGCCTGCATCGTTGCATAAAATTCCTTTTTGAACGCCTCAAAATATCCCGGTGCACCGGGGCCGTAAAAACCGTTGTGCACTTTGCGAACCCGGCCTTGCTTATCAATGAAAATAGTGGTCGGAAAATATTTGATATCGGTGAGCTGTGGCAGCGTTTTAGCCGCCTTGTCGGGGTCGGCGCTTTTTACACCTGTAATCAGCATGGGGTAGCGTACATTAAAACGTTGTTTGAATTTACGCAGGCTGGCGGCGCTGCGGGCAAAATCGGTACTTAGCTCATACGCCAATGACACGACTTCTACCTGAGGCATTTTTTGCCCGTTGTAGTAGTCGCTCAAAAATTTGGTTTCATCCATGCAGTTGGGGCACCAGCTGCCCATAATTTGTACAATGGTCACTTTGCCTTTGAATCGGTCGTCAGTCAGGCTCACTATGTTGCTGTCTAAATCGGGAAAGCGGAAACTAAGCGTAGTTTGGCCTGGCTTTAATTCGGCTAGTGCGGCTGGCATTTCTAAAGTAGCCTGCGCATTTTTGCTGGCTTTAAATGCATCGCCCGGTGGATTGCCCGAAAAAAACAGCCCTCCAACTATGGTACTGTCGTTGGCAATAGTAGCTGTAAATGCGTAGCTGTGGGCACCATCAAAGGCGGTTAAATACAAGTTGTTTCCACGTACTATGCCTTCCAAAAAACGGTAGTCGCCACTTGGGTTTATGATAGTGCCGGTCAGCCGGTTCTCTGTTTGTACAAACTCTGCAATGGCTGGCCGCCAACTGCTATCGGGCCGCTGAAAACTCATCGACCATTTGCCAGAAATATTGAAGGCTGCCTTTAGGCCTGATCCCGGAATTCTGTCGGTAACCCCAAATTTGGCCTCCACCTGCCACTCCTGATACCCTGTGGAAACCCCCTTTGTGAAAACGCCAACGAGCTTTCTACCGTTAATCATTTGTAGCCGAAAAGACGATTCAAACACGGGCATATCAAAAAACAAAGAATCGTTGCGCATCAAAATGGAAGGCACTTCAATAGTTTCTGTGTCGTTGCGAAACACCGCTTGCCATTGGCCATGGGTGTTTTGAAGATTGACAGAAACATATACCGGCAATCCGCCGGTGCGGTTGAGGGTAAACAGCCAACTACCCGATTGTAAGGGTTGTGCTTGTAAATATGAAACCTGCAAGAAAGCTGCACAGCAAAGAAAAAGTCGCAAAACAAACATGCCGCAAAACTGCGGCATTTCAACGCAACAAAGCGTCAGAATAATGACAAAATTAGTAAGCTATTTGGCTACCTGAAACTTGTTGCTTTCCAGCAATCGGCCGGAGGCATCCCGCACCTGAAAAATGTAGATGCCGGTAATAAAATCGGTCAGGTTTATTGTGAGGCGGTTACTGTTGATGGCCTGACTGCTCACTTTTCTGCCCAAAAAAGAATAAAACTGAATAACAGAACCTCTTTCTACAGGTTGTTTAAACTCAAAATTGATAAACGCCGAAGCGGGGTTGGGAAAGAAGTGTACCAGTTTAGACTCCGCAGCATTACCCGTACCCAAGCTTTTTTGAGCAAAGCCGGCCTGCGCCAGGGTGGCAAAAACGAGTATCGCAACGAATTTCTTCACGGATTCTTATAAAGGTAGGCCAAAGAAATAACTTTTTGTGCAAATTTTCAAGGTTAAACATTGAAAAAGCCCCCGCTGTAAGGCAGGGGCTCTGTCAATTTTTTGTTACCAGCTTAAGCCAGCTCGGCCAGTTTGGCTTGGATGGCTGTAAAATCAGGCAGGTCGCCGGCGCTTTCCAGCACCTCGGCGTAGGCAATATTGCCGTCTTTGTCCACAATAAAAGCTGAACGCTTGGCTACGCCACGCATGTCGAGCACAAAGTTTTCGTACAGCGCACCATAAGCAGCAGCCGTGTCTTTGTTGAAGTCGCTCAGCAGCTGAAAGTTGAGGTTTTGCTCTTCTTTAAACTTTCCGAGGGTAAACAGTGAGTCTACGCTGATGCCCAGTACTTCAGCATTGGCATTGTTGTACA
>JADLHL010000089.1 GCA_020848815.1 Chitinophagaceae bacterium
AATGTGGCATGTGTAACGGGCATGTGTTTACGCAAACCGCCCATGTCCAACATATCGTTGCTGTGTACATAATGTATTACGGCACCAGCACCAAGGAACAACAATGATTTAAAGAAGGCGTGGGTAAACAAGTGGAACATGGAAGCCGTGAAGCCAAGGCCTGCTTCGCCACCATAACCCGATACGCCCAGCGAAAACATCATATACCCAATCTGCGACATGGTACTGTATGCCAGCACCCGTTTAATATCCGTTTGCGTAGTAGCAATGATAGCCGCAAACAAGGCTGATGTTGCACCTACCCAGGCCACCACACTCATGGCTATTTCATCGAGGTGAAATACAGGGAACAACCGTGCTACGAGGTATACACCGGCTACTACCATGGTAGCAGCGTGTATCAATGCCGATACAGGCGTAGGTCCTTCCATGGCATCGGGCAGCCAAATGTGCAATGGGAACATGGCCGACTTACCGGCACCACCCATAAACACCAGTATCAATGCCCATGTAAGTGTAGACAAGCCCAAGAAGCCAGCACTGGTCATGCTGATGAAGGCTTCGCTTTGTGGGTTGCTCAACCGGTCGATGATGGCGCTAAAATCTAATGTGCCGGTTTGAATACCGAGGATGAGAATACCTATGAGAAAACCGAGATCGGCAAAGCGGGTAACGATGAAGGCTTTTTTACTGGCCGCCACAGCACTGGGTTTGGTAAAGAAGAAACCAATAAGCAGGTATGAAGACACACCCACCAGCTCCCAAAACATGTAAATCTGAAAGATGTTAACCGATATCACCAATCCTAGCATGCTGAAAGTAAACAGCGACAGAAATGCAAAGTACGTGCTGTAGCGTTCTTCATCTTTCATATAGCCAAGGCTGAAGATGTGCACCATGAACGATACTACAGTTATCACCACGAGCATCATTACTGAAATAGGATCGAGTAAGATGCCGATATCGATGCTCAGTTCTTTGTAGCCAAATTTGAGCCACTCTGTTTGCAAGGCTATGATGGGTTGATACGTGCCGTTGAGCTGTCCATCCACCAAAAAATACTGGCAGGCAATGTACACCGACAATGCTGCGATGGTACCCAATACGGCGGTACCAATAATGCCGGAGGCTTTGCGGAAAATGCTGCGTCCCCAAATGCCCAGTACCACAAAGCTAGCCAGTGGCAGCAGCAACAGCAGGGCAGAAAGTAATGCGTAATTCATGTGTTATGGCTGTTGGGGTTAATGTTTTAATTCGGCTGCGTCGTTTACATCAATGCTCAGATGGCTACGATACAGGTTGATGACAATAGCGATGGCAATGGCAGCTTCAGCGGCGGCAATGGTGATGATAAAGATGGTAAAGAAGATACCATCCAACTGGCCGGGCCACACATATTTGTTGAATGCCACGAAGTTGATATTGATGCTGTTGAGCATGAGTTCGATACTCATGAGCAGGGCAATCATGTTGCGTCGGGTAAACAAGCCGTACATGCCTATAAAAAACAAGGCCGTACTGAGCAGTAAAATATGTGAAACAGGTACCATGGTTATTTATTTAAAAGCAGAAGGCTAAAGGCTGAAAGCTGAAGGCTGCTGCGTTTGATATTGTTGTTGTATTCTTTGTTGTATTCTTTTTCACTAATTAACCAATCAACTCGTCAACTCACTCACTCTTCTCACTCTCCTTCATGGCAATTACAATAGCACCTACCATGGCGGCCAATAGCAAAATGCTCACTGCTTCAAACGGTAGGGCATAGCCATCCGAGCCGGTGTTGAGCATGGCAGTACCAATGCGGTTCACTTCGTTGTCGAAAGTCGCTTCTGTTTTGCTGAAGCCGTATTCGTACACCAGCAAGCCACACAGTGCAAGGCCCAGCAAGGATGCTACAGCTGCGGCTATTTTTCTTCCAAGTTTCGGTGATGGCATATCGGCAGCAGATTGCTGGGTAAGGAAAATGCTGAAAATGATGAGCACCACAATGCCGCCTACATACACTACTATTTGCACAGCCGCTATAAATTCTACTTCCATCCAGAAGTACAAAGAGGCAATGCCAATAAGGGTAAACAGCAGCCAGATGGCGGAGCGGAAAATTTGTTTTGCCGTAACGGCCAGCAGGGCCATGCCTAGTATGAAGGCCGCTATCAGGTAAAATATAATGGTTGAAATATCCATGATGTTGGTGGCTTTGTTCGGCGATTATTATTCTACACCTGCCCTGATTTTGGAGCCGGGTTTATTCAATTGTTTCGTGAGTGTGCTTCTATCAAATACACTATGCTCAAATGTGTTGGCCATGCTAATGGCACCTGTGGGGCAAGCTTCTACACAGAGGTTGCACATGGTGCAGAGCTCCAGGTGATAGATGAAAGTGTCAACTGCTTTTTTCTTTTTGCCTTCGGGGCTAATATCAAACTTGGTAATGATTTTGATGGTGCCATTGGGGCAGGCCAACTCGCAGGCTGTACAACCGGTGCAGGCATGTTCGTTGTTTTCGTCGTGCAGCATTACTACTTCACCGCGAAAACGTTCGGCTAGTACCAGCGTATCTCTGTTGTCGGGGTATTGCTCAGTGATTTTTTCTTTGTGGTGCCGCAGAAAATAACCACCGGTCACTTTCATGCCCGTTGCCAGCGACTTCACACCGTTGAAAATATCCGCGAAGTATTGTTTGAGGTTCATGATGCTTGTTTGTCGTTTTAGGTTTGTTGTTTTTGGTTCTTTCACTCAAACCTGGTTTTCTTTATGTGCTCTAATTAATTATCAGTTTTTTGTTTGGGGTTTGCAGTTTTTGGTTCTTTTGAATCAAACCGGTTGATACTTATTCTGCAACATTTATTATCCTGTCTTTAAATTTTATGCCTTTGTGATTTTTTATGGTTGCCATGTGTATGTGTAAGAACTAAAAACAAAAAACAACAAACCAAAAACTTCAAATCAAAAATGCCATCCTGCCAATGCAATCACCGTTACCAATAAAATATTGAAGATGCTGATGGGCAGTAAGTATTTCCATTCAAGGTTCAACAACTGATCAATGCGCAAACGGGGGAAGGTCCACCGGAACCACATGATGACGAAAATGAGGAAGAAGGTTTTGCCGAAAAACCAGATGGACGTGGGAATGTAATCCATAATGTGGTTGAACTGCTCCCAGTTGCCTACATGAAATGGCATCCATCCGCCCAGGAAAAGCGTGGCACCAATGGCACACACCACAAATATGTTTACGTATTCGGCCAGAAAAAACAAGGCAAACTTCATGCCCGAGTATTCGGTATGAAAACCTGCAGTGAGTTCGCTTTCTGCTTCGGCCAAATCGAATGGAGCACGGTTGGTTTCGGCAGTAGCAGCAATAATGAAAATAACGAAAGCAATGATGGCGGGAATATGTCCTTTAAACAACCACCAACCCGTTTCTTGTGCCTGAATAATATCCGACATTTTTAAACTACCGGTGAGTACTACAATCGTCAACATAGATAAACCTGCTGATAATTCGTAGCTCACAATTTGTGCACCACTACGCATGGCACCCAGCAAAGAATACTTGTTGTTGCTGGCCCAGCCGGCCATTAAAATACCAATGATGGACAACGATGATACAGCAGACACAAATAAAACGCCAATGTTGATATCCCAAATTTGAAATCCTTTGGCAAACATGATGGGAGCCATAATCACCATCGACACGATGATGACCAGGATAGGTGCCAGATTGAACAGCAATCTGTCTACGTTATTCGGTGTCATGCCTTCTTTCACAATCAGCTTTACCGTGTCGGCTACAGTTTGAAACCAACCCCATGGGCCAATACGGTTAGGGCCGAGGCGCAACTGCATCCAGGAACTTACTTTGCGTTCCATCATTACCAGCACCAGTCCCAAAAATGCAAACAGTGCAATCACCAGTACACCAATAATGGCAAACTCCACCATCAACGCCAAGGTCGGATGCATGGTTTCGTACAGCCAGTTGTGTACGCTTTGTGTTATGTCTTCTAAACTAAACATGAGTCAGTTATTTCTGCCCCCTTAACCCCCGGAGGGGGAAAGAAGATGTTCGAATTATGTTCATCACTTTTAAATCTATCATCTATCATCACTCATTCAATATCAGACATCTTACATCAGACATCCAACATCTATCTGTCTATATCCGGTATCACCAAGTCCAGCGTACCCATAATGGCTACGAGATCGCCTATTTTGTGGCCACGGGTCATGTGGTCTAACGCACTCAGATTGCTGAAGCCCGGAGAACGAAACTTGATGCGGTAAGGTGTGGTACCACCTTCACTCACAATGTATACGCCAAGTTCTCCGCGGGGCGTTTCTACACGGCTGTAGAATTCGCCTTTGGGTAGTTTCAGCACCGCTTTTGTTTTTGCCAGATAGTCCCCTTCCGGAATATTGTCAATCAGTTGTTCTATGATGTTCATCGACTCCCGCATTTCTGCCAGTCGCATCAGATAGCGGGCATAACTATCGCCAGCGGTATGCGTTATTTCTTTAAAATCTATTTGGTTGTAAATCTCGTAGGGGAAATGCTTGCGTACATCGCAACTTACGCCGCTGGCACGGGCAGTAGGGCCGGTACAACCGTAGGAAATAGCATCTTCTTTGCTCAGTTTGCCCACACCTTTCAGCCGGCTTTGGAAAATGATATTGCCGGTAACCAGTTCATCGTATTCATCAATTTTGCTGCGGAAGTGCCGCACAAAATCTTTCACACTTTGCTGAAAAGTAGGATGGATATCTGCCATGACACCACCGGGCACATTGTAGTTCATGGTAAGGCGGGCACCACAGGTTTCTTCCATGATTGTATTAATCATTTCTCTTTCGCGGAATGCGAGGAAGAAAGGCGTAACAGCGCCGCAGTCCATGGCAATGCTGCCCCACCACAAGCAGTGCGATGCAATGCGGGTGAGTTCGTCCATCAGCACCCGTATGTATTGTGCCCGCAGGGGTACTTCTATGCCCATGCCTTGCTCTACACACATGGCGCAGGCATGGTTGTTGGTATGTGCCGCCAGGTAATCCATGCGGCTGGTGCTGTATATAAACTGCCGATAGGTAAGGCTTTCACACATCTTTTCGATGCTGCGGTGGATGTAGCCAATATGAGGTTCTACTTTCTTTACAATTTCACCATTGATGGTAAGCACCAGGTGCAATACCCCGTGAGTGCTGGGGTGTTGTGGCCCCACATTAATCACCATTTCATCGGTGCCGGGAATCGTTTGTATGATATCCGTTTCTCTGTACATAATGGGTGGCTTACAGTTTAATCATGTTTATGGGGTCGTCGTAATCTTTGCGCAGCGGATAGCCTACCCAATCGTCGGGCAAAATGAGTTTGCGCAAATCGGGGTGTTGCAAAAAGTTGACGCCAAACAATTCAAACACTTCTCTTTCGTGAAATTCTGCGGTACGCCAGATGTAGGCTGCAGAAGCAATTTCCGCATTGTCGCGGTCGAGTTGGCACTTTACCACCAGCTCATGTTTATGTGTGTAGCTGCGCAGGTGATACACCATGGTAAGGTGCTTGAGCCAGTCAACGCAAGTGAGGCAAAACAAAAAATCGAATTGCATTTCCGGAGTATCCCGCAAAAAGTAAGCAATGTTGCTCCATTGTGCAGCGGGCACATGCATGGTTAAAAACTGCCCGCCTTCTTCAAACGTAAAGTCGGGGAAGCGACCGGTTAAATCTTGTTGCAAATCTTCACGTGTCATGCGTTGGTATATTTAGATCGCTGATATCTGATGTTTGATTTTCGAGAGCTGCCACTCTTAATTCATCATTCCTAATTCATCATTCCTAATTCCGAATTCATCCTTTTAATCACGTCGTTTTCATTTCATCCCGAATTTGCTCTCTGGTCATGCCGGCTTTAATCTTCACCTGCAAGGTCATGAGGGCATGAATGAGTGCTTCGGGGCGTGGCGGGCAGCCTGCTACGTACACGTCTACGGGAATGACATGATCGGCACCTTTTACTACACTGTATGTATTGTAAAAAAACGGCCCGCCGCTGGTGGCGCAGGCACCCATGGCCACCACATATTTTGGGTCGGCCATTTGGTCGTAGAGGCGTTTGAGTACAGGCGCCATTTTGTTTACGATTGTTCCTGCAATGATAATTACATCGGCTTGGCGTGGAGAGGCACGGGCTACTTCGAAGCCAAACCTGCTCCAGTCGTATTTGGCGCTGTAAGCACTCATCATTTCAATAGCGCAGCAACTGGTGCCAAATGTGAGTGGCCACAAGCTGTTGCTACGTGCCCAGTTTATTACATCGTCCATGGCACTTACCAATATGCCGCCACCGGGTGTTTCGTGTACCGTACCAGGAAAAGGAATGGGGCCCGCCAGTTCGGCAATGCTTTTGCGGACCTCAGGCTGGGCGCCGGTGTCGGCGTTGGCAGCAATGTTTTCGTTGTTGGGCACTTCACTCATAGTTCCGTTTTTACAAATGATGATGTCGTGGCAAGGGTTGCCATCAACATCTTTGGGCACATCGTTATTTCCACTGCAAGGCACCTTTTTTGTGGGCGTACAGCAATCCTAAAAACAAGATGAAAAAGAAAACGACGATTTCCACAAGGGCTATCCATCCTACACTTTTTACCACTACGGCCCAAGGGTATAAAAACACCAACTCTACATCAAAAATGAGGAACACCAACGCAAATAAATAGTAGCCTACATTGAATTGAATGAGATTTGGGCCCTGGCTGGGAATGCCGCATTCGTAGGCTTCGCCCTTCTGTTTGTTTTTGGTGGCTTTTGTTACCAGTTTGGCTACCATTAGTGCAATGGATGCAAAGGCAATGGCAGCAATGGCAAGGGCAATTAACGATCCGGCACCCATGGAAATTGATTTTAGCGAATGTAATTGTGTAGCAATCGGCAGTATACTGACGAATATCAGTTGCACTGAAAATTTATATCAGGAACGGGGGATAGCCAAATGTTTTTTTCGAATGCACTACCTGCTTCAGTATTCGCATAAAAAAACCGCCACATGGGCGGTTGGTATCAGGTGTCTTCTTCTGCAAAAAAGACCGTTCGTTTTTTGCGCAGCAAAAAAATAAATGCTGCCAAGCTGAAATAAAAAATGCTGATGCCTTCGTACACAAATGTGGCTTTGTGGTAGCCTTGCTTGTACAACTGCCAGGCTATTGCTGCCAGCACAGCTGCATGCAGTAGCAGCAATACACTGGTGCGCAATGGCAAATGCCTCCAAAAAAACGGATGCCGCCATGCTGCAAACATCATGCACACAGCCAATACGCAAAACACAGTAGCCATGGGCAGGTGCTCATCAAACAAAACCAATGCAAAGCCCAGGGTAAGCAGGGCCGCAAAGCCATATAGCAGAGACTTTATCAGCTGGTTGGCGTTCATGGTTGCTTATCCGTACAGTTCAAAATGAATGTCTTTTTTATCGTAGCCAATGGCCGCCAACCGTTGCCGGGCTTCATCTATCATACTCTTCCAACCGCACAGCATAAACTTGGCCGGGCTAAGGCCGGTACCACCGTTTTGCTGGTGCAATATGGTACGTTGTTTTATCAGCTCTTCATACACCTGATGCACATAGCCGGTGCGTTGCAGCAAAGCATTGTCGGGCAGTTCGCGGCTGTAGGTAGGTATAAATGTAAAGCCGGGCATGTCATCCTGCAATTGGCGCAGCTCGGTACCGTACAGTGTATCGTTGAACTTGCGGCAGCCAAACAACAGGTAAATATTTTGATGGGCTTTTTGGTGCTGATGTATGTATTGCACCATGCTTCTAAAAGGAGCAATACCTGTGCCGGTGCATATGAGGTACAAATCTTCGTTGAGTTCGGCAGGCATGGTAAACTTACCCTGCGGCCCACGCAGTGGCAGGCTGGTGCCCACTTCTGCATGTTGCCACAACCAGGTAGTGCCTGCACCGGCATGGTTCAGCACAATGATGAGCTCAAACGTATTGCTGCCATTGGGTGCCGAGGCAATGCTGTAGCTGCGCCACCGTTTGTTTTTTTGTTCGTGTATGGGCAAATCGAGGGTTACAAACTGCCCCGGTTCAAACACAAAGTCTGTTTGCTCCGGCAATTCAAAAAAATAGCGTTTCGTATTGTGGGTTTCATCAATTACACGGGTGATGACGCCTCTTTGCCATTCGAGCAATGCCATAAGAAAAAATGAATGTTTCGTGCCGAAAGATAAGGCTGTTTGCCACATGGGGCAATTGGCACCGGGCAGGCAAACCTGTTTCTGTTTGCTGCAACCCAACACTCAATTACAGCAGCGCCTATTTTTCAGCCATTGGTTCCAACCAATTTGTTACCTGGCAAGCTTAGTGTGTGGTTTGCAGTGTTTTTCAGTAAAAGGAAAATATTTATTGTTATTCAATAAATATTTATAGTTTTGCGTCAGCATAAAAATGAAACGCATGAAAAAACAAACCGATTATGTGAAGATGGTCCTGCTGGCCATTTCCTGGCTCATATTTGTGGGCGTAAGTATTGAAGCAGCCGGCTTCATTGTCAACACCATTATTACCATTTTTTACGAACCACCCTTGGGGTATGTTTATTGGTCGGGGCTCGATTTATCGGCCGTGTACCGCCACCATCAGGGGATGTATGTTACACTTACGGCCACCATCGCTATTGCATCGGTGCTTAAGGCCATCATGTTTTACATCATACTCACCATTTTGCACAATAAAAACTGGAACCTCGACAGACCATTTCAGGCGCATGCTGGCCGTTCCATTGCGTTAATTGCTTACCTCGCATTGGGCATCGGGTTCTTTTGCTCATGGGGCAGCAAAGTGCAGGCCAATATCGAAAGCCAGGGTGTGCCGGTGCTGAGCTTGCAGCAGCTGCACATAGCCGGTGCCGATGTGTGGTTGTTTATGGGGGTTATTCTGCTTGTAGTGGCCCGCATTATGAAAAAAGGAATTGACATGCAACTTGAAAACGACTTAACCGTATAAGCCATGCCCATAATAGTAAACTTAGATGTGATGATGGCCAAGCGAAAAATGTCGTTGAATGAGCTGTCCGAAAAAGTAGACCTTACACTGTCGAACCTATCCATTTTAAAAACCGGCAAAGCCAAAGCCATTCGGTTTTCAACGTTGGCGGCCATTTGCCGGGTGCTCCACTGCCAGCCCGGCGACATTTTGGAATATCAACACGGCCCCGAAGAACCGGAAGATTGATGACTGATGGAGCATGCTTACTCCCATTCATTTTCTTTAATGGTATCGAGTATGCTCAGGTAAGAAGCAAACCTGTCGGGCGAAATACCGCCATCACTCACGGCTTGTTTTACCGCACAGCCGGGCTCATTTACATGCAGGCAATTATTAAACTGACACTCCTGCAACACGGCCCGCATTTCCGGAAAATAATGACTGAGTTCTTCCCGCTCAATGTCTACAATACCAAACTCCCGAATGCCCGGCGTATCAATAATACGGCCGCCATCGGGCAGGTCAAACATTTCGGCAAACGTAGTGGTGTGCATGCCCTTGCCGCTCCAGCCACTCACTTCTTTGGTGCGCAGGGTAAAGCCGGGAATGAGGGCATTGAGCAAACTGCTTTTGCCCACACCACTGTGGCCACTCACCAGCGTGGTTTTATTTTTTAAGAGTGCATGCAGGCCAATCATGCCGGTACCTTGCTGCACACTCACGGCCATTATCTGGTAGCCAATCTGGCTATAGATATCTTCCCATTCTTCAAACTTCGCTTTGTCTTTTTCCTTCCACGCATCTTGCTTGTTGATGAGCAAAATGGCCGGCACGTGATAGGCTTCGGCGGCTACCAAAAAACGGTCCATAAAACCATTGGACGTACGTGGGTCTTTAATGGTAGCCACCAACAACACCTGGTCGAGATTACTGGCTACAATATGGTGCTGGCGGCGGTGGCTGGGGCTTTGGCGGCTGATGTAATTGTGCCGGTCATGAATGCCTGCAATGGTAGCAATATGGGTGTCTTCATTTTCTATTTCCATGCTCACCACATCGCCCACCGCAATGGGGTTGGTACTGCTGAGGCCTTCTATTTTAAACACACCTTTGATGCGGGCCTTCCAAAGCTGGCCTGCTTCATCTTTTACATCGTACCAACTGCCGGTACTGCGGTATACGGTGGCGTTTATCATGCGTATTGCTTCCATACTACTGCTGCAAATCTAATTGCCTTGGCAATGCATCGGGGTATAAAAAAGCAACGCCTCTCAAAGGAGGCGTTGCTCGTCATGTATACATCGTTGTTTTGTATCTAATTACTACTCCCCGCTATTTACTGCCGGTACATTGCTAATAGAACCAAAGAACAGCGCATTCAAAAACAGTTTATTGGTGCCATACCAGGTGCCTCTAAAGTTGGGATTGTCGCTAAACAATATCACCCGGCCACTGCCTTCGTTGCCCACCAAAATGGCGGCAGAGTTGCGTACTTTTTTATTGGAAGATGGATGCAGATAACCCGCAATGAGCGGGTCGGCAGTGTATTGCGCCACCGTGGCATAAGGGTTACTGCTGGATTGCAATACCGTGAGATTGTTGCGGTACACGGCTATGCTGCGCTGCGTAAATCCAAATCCGATAGGATGCGTGGTATCGAGGTCTACCCGAAAGATAGAGCCACCCAGCGACTTCGATCCTTCCCGCTCTGGTGCTTCATCAAAATTGAAACGGGCCATGGTTCTGCCTTTGCCGGTGTTCCATTCAGAGCCGCCGTTGCGGGTGTTATCACCCGCAACTACGTACTTAACCTTTATAATGTGTCAAGAAACTGAATTGTTCGAATTGTAATTCATAGAAAGCAGCCGATGAATACAAGTATTCTTCTGGCAGTAGAACCAAGCCTGCTTTCACCGGGTTGAGGTGTATATAATTCAGTTTTTGTACCATTACCTCTTCTGAATAAATCTCAATGCTTAAAGCCTTTCTTTTCCAAATTTGGTATTGCCTGTCTTTTGCGTCCACCTTACATTTTTCTAAAAGACTTCGATTATTTTTTTGGAGATAAAATTTGATTTGCTGTCCTGTATACTTCAGAAAATCTCTTTGCACATCCTCAGGTTTGTGATTGCCCAACATTTGCCAGATAATGTGCAGGTGGTTGTTCATTATCACAAATCCAAATACATGTGAAAGCTTCCCTATAAACCGTAGCACGTAAAAATAGAGTATGGTGCTACATTTAGGGAGGAAAAATGAAAAAGAGCAAATTCACCGAGAGCCAGATTATTGGCATTTTGAAGGCCCAGGAAAGTG
>JADLHL010000090.1 GCA_020848815.1 Chitinophagaceae bacterium
GGCCTTGCGTTCGGTTTGGAAATACGAGGATGGCTTTGTGCGGTGGGGGCCGCAGCTAACTTTGCTGGCCTTTTTTCTCTTCTTTTAAAAGGAATCGGCGAACGATGCTGAATAGGATATGCCGAAATATTTCATTGCCCAGATACAAGCCCGTTGTGTTGATGCTGATTATTGATTCAGC
This sequence comes from Chitinophagaceae bacterium, assembly GCA_020848815.1. Taxonomy (GTDB): domain Bacteria; phylum Bacteroidota; class Bacteroidia; order Chitinophagales; family Chitinophagaceae; genus Phnomibacter. Next base: position 182 of record JADLHL010000090.1, read on the forward strand.
AGTTGAGGGATGTCAGAAAAACGGACTAATGAAACGAAACGAAATCGTCAATCAGCGACGGAACACACCCAAAACCGTAGTACTGCAGATTCAAAGGCTTCAAATGGCTGGGATATGTACTGCAGCTCAGCGCCGCCAGCGCCGAGCCACCCGAAGGCTGGGGCCGGGAGCCGCAACGGCGGAGCGGAATGAGGAACGAATGCAGCGACAAAGTGAGGCGAAGGCACCAGTCCGTATACGCAAGGGCCTGGCACGGGTTTTTGCTTTTCGCTGCTTCATTTTATTACGACTGTATCAACTGAAGAGATTGATGATAAATGCATCGATGCAAAAACCGTGACCGTAGGCTGTAGGGCAGGTAAAGCGGAGCTGTGTCAGCAGAGCGACTGCCCGAAAGCCGGAGGGTACAGGCCCGCAGCTGAGGGTGGCCAGCCGGCGGCGCACAAGAAAATGGTGGAGGCCCGATGGATGCAGGCCTGCCTATCCTGCAGTGCAGCGACCGCTGACTGTAGCTGTAGTGAGAGTGGAGCCAACGGAGCCTGGCCAATGGATGGGTATTGTGCAGTGGGCTTGGCAGGCGCAGTGCAGCGAAACGGAACGGAAGCGAAAGGAAGTAAGGGAGCAAACCAAGGTAGGCTGGGCTGCAGCCAGTAAAGGGCCGGACGGCGGCGACCTGAGGGCGGCCAAAAACCATGACAGCCTGCGGAGCTTGCGGAGCACCCCCAGGGCGGTATAGCTCTGCTGCACAAAGCTGCGTGGGTTGGCCTGCAGCAGTGCTATACCGGGCTGGCGAGGTTTTTGTTGGCCGACCGATGGAAGACCGCCGACCTATTTGACCGGACACACCCATGCCCACACAATAATTACTTACAAATACAAACTTGACAACAATTGCGTGGTTCTAGTTGATGAAGCGAACCCATTTTTTTAATGAACGGGAGCTGTAAATGAATAATAAAAAGCCACTTAAAATCGTGAAAAGACCTAGAATAGAAAAGCCCTTCAGTAGCCAATTACCAAAATTATCTCTGCTTTTATAATCCATCGTATGAAGCATCCAAAGGAAGTCGAATGTGCGCCATTGGTTGGTACGAAATTTTTGAACGGTTCCTAGTTCTGTTGACACGTAGACTGTTGTATTTGTGGGATGTTGAAATGAAACTGCATAGGCAGGTAAAGGACTCTCCCTGTATTCGTGATGATTGTCAGTGCTTGTGAGATAGGTAATTGATGTCACTATTGGAGAACCATTAAAGACTCTTTTAGCAACCTGAATGGCTTCCGCTTTAGTAAGTTGGCTACGTAACTGACCAGTTGATGCATTGGCCAGAAAAGTTGCCACTGGAATTTTGTGTTGATGTCCGACCTGAATATTATGTTTATTTGTGCCACGTATTTGATAATAAGCGATCCCTAACACATCCACCAACTGAATAGATATCAATGAGTCAAGCTGATGTGATTGTTTTATTTCATTCAACACCGATGATGGACTAATCAAGGGAATATTTGATGACAAAAGTGGTGTCTGCTTTTTCATTGGATCACCATGTACTTCATCTATATTACTCCAGCTAAAATATAACCCTCCAATTGTCCAAAATAAAAATTGTATACCTAATAGAAGGCCGAGCCAGCGATGGCTTTTGCGTAGGTAATAGTTTTTACTTTTCGCCATTAATTATTTTAGTTGAAAGGGTAATTGAATTTTAATTCTTTCCCATGCAACTGTTATTGTTCCGGCATTGTTGTTATTGACATCTATGTAGTACTGTAAGCGTTCAGTATGCTCTGTGTTGGATGCTTTGACTATAAGCCGCACAATATCCTCTTTTTGATCATATTCTGTTGCCAGGTGTTGGTTCCAGTTTTTATTGATAATTAATGTCCATTGCTTCTCACCAGGTATGGTAAAAAAGGCATACTTACCGGCAGGAATTTCTTTACCGTTTACAATAAAAGCCTGTGGCATTTCTAATGTTGTAGCATCGTGGGCACCGGTTACCCATACTTCATCTAATGGAACCAGACCTCCCCAAATAATTCTTTTTCGTACGCCTGGAGAATGGTAATTGATTTTAATACTATCGCCCTTTACGATGACAAATGCCATTGACTTGATACTTTTTTTAGTTGTGTCCTTCACCAGATTCGGATTGTAGCACACTTCTGTTGATTGTTGTGCTAAGCTGGGTTGGGGAACGAAAAAAATAAGTATAGAGAGTGCTGAGATTAGAAAGAGTTTCTTCATAAGTTATATTATTTTTAAAAGTATTGACAAGATTTTGGGATGATTAGTGATTATGGCCAGCCATTGGATCGGCACCTTTTTTAAATACATACTCGCTATGTAAGAGGTATGCGCCGCTAAGTACCACAACGTCTCCTTCTTTCAAACCCGATTTTATTTCAATTCTATCTCCGCTTTCAAGACCGGGTTGTACCATTATACTCTTGAAGGTATTTTTTCCTGACTGGAGCCAAACTGTGGCTCCTTTTCCATCTCTAATGACCGCATCAATTGGCAGCGATAGTGAATTGCGTGGAGGACTTTTTAATATCACATATGCAGGCATGCCCGGTTTCAACTGATTGCCCTGATTGGGGATTGAAACCCTTATAAGGTTAACTCTTGTGTCGGGATTAATTTCGGGATTGACAAATTCGATACGACCTTTAATTTCCATATCATCAAACTCAGGAATCTGAACGACTATCATACTATTATTATCTACCGCGGCAAGCTGCGATGTGAATACCTGTGCTTCTGCCCATAGTGTGTTGAGGTTAGCCAGTTTTACGATTGTGCCGCCTTCCATAACATAATCACCTTCCCGAATATCAAGTTGAGTAATGAAGCCTGCTGCTGTGCTGTAAAATATAGTAGTTGGAGTTGCTTTTTTAGATTGAGCCAGTTCTGTAATTTGTGCTTCATGCAAACCCCAAAGCAATAATTTGTTTTTGGCACTTTGAATTAACTGGTCGAAGTCGATTACTGTTTGAGCAGTAAATGTAGTTTTCTTTTCAAGTGCTAAAATATACTCTTGCTTTGCATTGTTTAGATCCTCGCTGTATATCTCATAGAGAGGAGCGCCTTGCTTGACGTAATCGCCCATATTCTTATAAAACAGCCTTTCAACCCTACCCATGACTCTTGAACTTACAGAGGTTGTTTTCATCTGATCAAAGTTCAAGGTGGCGGTTAGTACCAATTGGTCTCCAATAGTACCATTGCGTATTGTATCTGTTTGAATATTGCCCAATTGTATTTGCTGTTCGCTCAATTGCAATTCGTCTTTATTTTCTCCTTTCTTTTTCTTTACCGGTGTTAAATCCATTTTGCAAATGGGGCATTTGCCTGGTTTGTATTCTACTACCTGCGGGTCCATAGAACAAGTGTAGTAGGTGTCGGGGTCTGTTGCCAATTGATTATTGTTCTTGCAGGATGTAAGAACAAACAGCAGGAAGGCAATGAATGTGATATACCGCATAATCAATTTTTTATTTTAATGAAACTTTCGCTGTCCATCAGGAACTGTGCATTTAATGCTACCGAATCTTGTGTTGTTAAACCGCTTAAGACCTGAACATTTTTTTGATGTATGATACCTGTAGTGATTTTCTTTGCCACAAAGCCGCCATCTGATTTTTGAAAAACCACTTTATCTAAACCCAATGATAGTATTGACTCTTTAGGCAGCCACCACGCTTTTTTGGAGTTTCCAAAAATGGTTGCCTTTACCTGGCTTCCGATTGGTATTTTCAATACACGGTTATCGAAATACACTCTCGCAGTAAGCGTTTTACTTTCCTTTCGGTAGAAGGGTTCAATAAAATCAATGCTGGCACGGAAGTCTTTATCAGGAACAGTTTCAGGCACTACTCTTACTGTATTTCCCTTTGCTAGCAGCGATTGGTTTTCGCCATACAGGTTTAGTATAGCCCAGGCCTTATCAGGATTGAACACCGAGAAAATAGATTGTCCTTTTTGTAGATACATCCCTTCTTTCAGTGAAAGTTCTTCAGTGATTTGTGAGATGTCTTTCATTTTGCCGGGGTCTTGATTCATAGCCCCGCTGTTGGCAGATTCGTGGATATGGCCACTGTAATTACTGTATACAGCAATTGTGTATGATGGCTGGCCGCTTTTCATGACTTGCCTTAACTGTTCATTGCTCATGCCTAATAGCAATAGTTTTTCTTTTGCTGCCTCAATGAATGCAGTATTCTCTGCATCATTCTTTAAGAGGAACAGGAGATTCTGCTGGGCAGTAAGGATTTCGGGGCTGTATATATCTAGGATTCGTTGCCCTTTACTTACTTTTTGGTAGCGATAGCGGACATAAAGCTTTTCAATTCTGCCTGAAACTCTTGCAGAGATACTACCAACCTGTCTTGTATCGTAAGCAATATATCCCAAGGCTTCGCTTTCAATTGCTTCCGATCGTAACTCGATTGATGTAACTGGAATAGAGGAGATAACAAATTCGTTTGTTGGTTTTAGCAAGGATGACATTTCAATGTCATTTGACTTTTTATTGTCGGCATCAACCATAACTAATTCCATTCCACATTTAGGGCAAGTGCCGGGCCTATCGCTAAAGACAGAATCCTCTGGCATGGGGCAGGTATACTGAGAGGTGTCCTGTGCATGATTATGCGCTTCCATTTTTACCAATGTCATACCGCATTTTGGACAAGTGCCCGGTTTATCGCTAAAGACAGAATCCTCTGGCATTGGACAGGTGTACATTTCTTTTACAGCAGCAGCCTGATGACCTACATGAGGATTCTTATCGTTTCTGCATGTTGCAAGTGCTGTTGTAAAAGCAAGGATGCAGCCCAGGTATATTTTTTTCATTGTGGTCGAATTAAATCAATTGATATTGTAACATCATGCCATCATCTTCATGTTCGAGGTTATGACAGTGGAATACAAATTTGCCTTTATTGTTTTCAAAGGGTACCAGCACTCTTACTGTTTCACCCGGCATTACGAGCACTGTATCCTTCCAGCCGCTTTCGGAAGCAATTTTAGCTCCCCTGCCACCAGTTCTGTCAAGCACCTGAAAGAATACGCCATGCAGGTGCATAGGGTGTGGTTCGTCACCTTTGCTATTATCAAAGACCCATATTTCATTTGTATTGGCTACAACATTTTCATCAATACGATTGCTGTCAAATAATTTACCGTTAATGCGGTGCCGCATTTGCATACCATTATTCATGGTATAGCCATGATGTTCCATAGCATTAGAAATTTCAAATGTTCTTGTCTTGACTGCCGAAGAAGCAGGGATTGAATTGATGGCTGAAAGATTTGCCGGAACAGCAAAGGAATCTGTAACAGCTACGGCAACTTTGAACTTCATGATGCTGAAAGATTGTTTGCCTTGTGCAGTACCTCCGTGAGCAAATTCTTTACTGACTAAAAATAGTTCTGTACCAACTGGTACTCCGCTAAAGTTTACCAATACGTCCAATCTTTCACCGGGTGCAATTAAAATGTCTTTTACGGTTACCGGATTTTTTAATAAACCTCCGTCATTTCCAATGATAATCATGTCGGTATTGTTGCTGAGTGCAAGGTTGTACAGCCGGGCATTTGAACCGTTGAGTATGCGTAGTCGATAATATCGAGTTGCTACTTCTGTAAAAGGTGAATAAATACCGTTGACTACAATTGATTCGCCCATATAGCCTGCCATTACTTCCTCCATAGAAGGATTGTAGGCAATGCCAGTGGTAGTGATTCGTTTGTCTTGTATTACCAATGGTATTTCGTATTGACCAGATGGTAGATTGAGTGAGGTTTCTTCAGCATCGTTAATGATGAATAAGCCAGCTAAACCTTGAAAAACCTGCTTACCTGTATTTTCGTGCGGGTGAGGATGGTACCAACTAAGACCTGCTCTTTGGTTTATTGTGAATTGATAGCGAAATGCACCTCCAGCCATTGCCAGCTGGTCAGGATGACCATCCATGAGTGCTGGTATTTTTAAACCATGCCAATGGATGTTGGTGTGTTCAGATAGATTGTTTTGCAAGAGGATATTCACTGCGTTGCCATTTTTGACTCTGAAAGTTGGGCCAAGCAAACTGTTTGGTTGATACCCTAGTACCGGAATACTTGAACCATTCAGGTTGGCTGATGTGGCCTGGGCTGTAAGGGTTTGATTGATAGCTGCCTGCGCAGGAAAAGAAAGCGGTTTGGAAAAATTGCCTTGTGTAACTGTTACTGGCCTTGTCATCAACCCCATGTGATGTTCTTTTTTGCAGCTGCTGCTGATCAATAAACCAGCAATGGAGGAGCCTGAAACTGCTGCACCAACACTTAATCCTGATAGTTTTAAAAAGTTTCGTCTTTGCATATGAGGCGCATTAGTTTTTCTCTATAATTCTTTCAATAGTTACCTGAAGTTTTAGTGCCTGGTTGAGTAACTCGACATATTCGAGCTGCTTCATGTTTAATGATTCCCAAGCATCGTATAGCATGAATAGTTCTTCTGTGTTTTGCTCATAACCAAGTTGCATTGTTCGGTAATTATTGCGTAATGCGGGTATGATGCTTTCTTCATAAAGTTTGAGTTGCTTCTTTTTTAATTCAAGTTCGTTGCGCATTCCATAGGCCATACCGCTGTATTCATTCACCATCATTTCCTTTTGAGATTGAATGGCATTGTTTTTCCATTTCAGGCTTTCGATGTTTGCCTTATTCATTTTAGAAGACCAGTTAGCCATTGGTAATTTCACCATGCCCATGATGGTATACTGAAGAGGCTGACCACCAAAGCCAAACATATTTTCATAACGAATGCCGAATTGTGGTTTTAAAGCAGCTTTTTCCGTTTCTTGTTTTAGCCAGGTTAGATTCATTTGCTGATCAAGCGCTTTTAAGTCGCTACGATTGTTGTAAAAGAGGATGCTGTCAAACACAAGAGAAGCATAGTTTGACAGGGAAAATGTGGTGTCAATGTCGAAAGCTGTCATGGCATTTCTGCCCATGAGTGCATTCAGGCGAATACGTTTTTCATTGATATCGCTTTCAAACATCAGTTGCATATTTTTTACATCACCCAGTGCTGCTTTGGCTTTATAATAAGCACTAATTTTTTCCATTCCATTTTTATACCTGAGCTCCGCATTTTTAATCATGAAATCAAGGATGCTTTCATTTTCACTCAGTATTACCAGCTTTTTTTTAAGGATTATCCATTCGTAATAGAACTGTTTGGCATCATTGATTAATTCATTCAGTGTTGCTTTCTTGTTTTCTTTTTCTACGGATGACATGGCTTTCATGTATTGCTCGTCGGCATCCAGTTTTTTGCGGTTAGGTATCATTTGTTCACCTGAGAGCATAACAGAACCCATGCCTGGTATATCGCCTTCCCGATGCCAAAGGCGAACATCGTAGGGTGTCATAAATTGGCCAATGCCTATCTGGGGGGGCATCCAGCTTCTTGCTCCATTGGCAGCTTCGTCCATGGAGCGGATTTCATTGTCATACATCTTCACCACGGGATGTGATGATTTGATGCTGTCTATGATTGCTTGCAGCTGCAGCGTTTGTGCCTGACCGCCAAGGGCGATTAAGCCGGCCACGCATGTGGTGAGTAGTTTATTCTTTGACATCGATTAAATCAATTTTGCCGTTACGTTTCAGTTCATATTCTTTAACCATTTCAAAAATGACTGGTGTGATAAGGAGTACATAAATGGTTGATGAAATGGTACCTCCTATGAGTGGTATAGTGATGGGCCGCATAATATCACTGCCTACGCCTGTAGCCCATAAAATAGGAATGAGGCCAAATAAGCCTACAGATACTGTCATCAGTTTGGGTCTCAGCCGCTTTGCAGAGCCTTCAATCACAAATTCACGAATAATGGCAGGGGTTATTGTTGCTTTTGAATTGCCATGTTTAGCCACCATATTGTTCATGGCCTCATTGAGGTAAATGGTCATGAGCATGGCTGTTTCGATGGCCATTCCAAATAGGGCAATAAACCCTACGGCCACAGCTACAGATAGATTAATGCCATAGAAATACACCATGAATACCCCTCCAATTAATGCAAAGGGTACTGTTACCATGGTTATGGCTGCTTCTTTAAAGGAGTGATAGGTGAAGTACAATACCATGAAAATGATGACGATTACGATTGGAAGAATCATTTGTAAGGTTTGATTTGCCCGAATCTGATTTTCCCATTGGCCACTCCATTCGAGAAAATATCCTTTTGGGAGTTTTGTTATCATTTTGTTTAACCTGTCTTGTGCTTCTTTTACGGTGCTACCCAAATCTCTCTCACGAACATTGAACAACACGGTACCCCTCAGCATGGCATTCTCTGAATTGATCATTGGAGGGCCATCGCTTAGTTTTATGTGTGCAACTGCTTCCAGTGGAATGGGGCCAAAGTCCATGGTTTGTACTTGCAAACGTTTCAATGCTTCAAGGTTATTTCGGAAATCTTGACCATACCTTGCATTCACTGAAAAGCGTTGGCGGCCTTCTATTGTAGTTGTGAGTTTCATGCCGCCCAAAGCGCTTTCAATTACTGTATTTACATCATCGACGCTTAGTCCATAGCGGCCAATTTCTTCCCGCTTGATGATAATGTCTATATACTTGCCACCGGTGATGGGTTCTACATACAAATCTTTGATGCCGTCTATGCCGTCGAGTTGTTTTTTGATGGTTTGGGCAAATGCATAAATGCTGTCGAGATTTTGCCCGTATACTTTCAAACCCACATCGGTACGAATACCGGTAGACAGCATGTTGATGCGATTGATGATTGGCTGAGTCCAACCATTGGTGACACCCGGTATCTGCATTTTGGCATTAAGTTCATTGATGATACCATCTTTGGTCATTCCTTCTCTCCACTCATGTTTGGGTTTAAGAAGAATGATGGTTTCAATCATACTGATAGGCGAATTATCGGTAGCTGTGTTTGCTCTGCCTGCTTTACCCAACACATGCGATACTTCAGGAACAGACCGTATGATTTTATCCTGTACCTGCAGCAGGCGTTTTGCTTCGGAATTGGAAACATCGGGTAGTGTAACCGGCATAAACAATAAAGAACCTTCATCCAGGGGTGGCATAAATTCTGAGCCGAGCTTTGTCATCATCATAACGCCCGTTGCCAGCGCAATAATATTTACAGCAATAGTGGTTTTACGCCAGTTCAGACACCATTTCAGGATTGGAGTATAGATTCTTTCTAATGTTTTTGTAATGGGATTAGCAGATTCCGGCTTCAATCTACCTTTCAGGAAAAAGGAAATTAATACGGGGGTTAGCGTAATTGCCAGAAAAGCATCTATGAGCAGGATAAAGGTTTTTGTCCATGCCAATGGATGAAAGAGTTTACCCTCCATACCTGTGAGAAGGAAAACAGGAAGAAAGGACGCCACTACAATGATGGTAGAATAGAATACACCGGGGCCAACTTGTTTGGATGACAATTCGATAATGCTGTCTCTTTCTTCTGCAGTCAGCGGATCTTTATTTCGTTTGAGCCACTTTACCATATTTATGCTTTGTCGGATGAGTTAATTTTTGCTGTTTGTGCTTCGCTGATGTGCCGGTAGGCATTTTCAACCATTACAATTCCATCGTCTACGACTACACCAATGGCCAATGCAATACCTGTTAAGGACATGATGTTGGAGGATATTCCAAACATTTCAAGAAAAATGAAACCTGCAGCAACAGATATGGGTAACTGTATAAGAATGATTACCGCACTGCGCCAATGGAAAAGAAAGATCAGTACGATAACGGAAACAGCAATCATTTCTTCAATAAGTGTTCCTTTTACGGAATCAATTGCTTCCTGTATCAATGCGCTACGGTCGTATGAAGTTTTAAAGGTCACACCTTCTGGTAAACCTTTCTCCACCTCTTTGATCTTTGCTTTTACTACCTCAATTACCTTGTTGGCATTTTCATTGTAGCGCATTACTACGATGCCACCCACTACCTCACCTTTGCCATCCATATCAAAAATGCCAAGGCGTAAATCGCCACCCATTTGTACAGAGCCAATGTCTTTTACCCTTACAGGTATCCCATTGTAATTGGCTAATGCAATAGCTTCTACATCTTCTTTGTTCTTGATATAGCCGAGGCCTCGAATGATGTAGGCCATATCCGACATTTCAAATTTGCGTCCACCTACATCGTTGTTGTTGGCTTTGACTTTGTTCATTACGTCCATCAGGGAGATGTTGTAATACTGCAACTTTACGGGGTCAACTACTAACTGGTATTGTTTTTCAAAGCCACCAAAGGAGGCTACCTCGGCCACACCCGGCACTGTTTGCAAGGCAAACTTGATGTACCAATCCTGTAAGGCTCTTTGTTCGCCTAAATCCATTTTGGGTGCATCGAGATGGTACCAGAAAATGTGGCCCACACCTGTGCCATCGGGGCCTAACGTTGGAGTAACGCCCTGGGGTAGTAAACGTTGAGCAAAATTTAAGCGCTCCAAAACCCGTGTTCTTGCCCAGTAGATGTCTACATTGTCTTCAAAAATCACATACACAAAGCTCATCCCGAACATGGATGAACCCCGGATGTTTTTGATTTTTGGGATACCCTGCAGGTTGCTCACCAGTGGATATGTTACCTGATCTTCTATTACTTGCGGGCTCCGTCCCATCCACTCCGTAAATACAATGACTTGGTTTTCGCTCAGGTCAGGAATGGCGTCGATTGGGTTTTGCTTTACGGAGTAAAGGCCGTACGCAAACAGGCCGCCTGCAAAGAGCAAAACAATCAGCCTGTTTCGTAACGCCAGTTCAATTAATTTTTGAACCATGATGTTTGATTAGTCATTAATGAATGATTTCTTCGACTGTGCCGCAATTGAGCATTTGGGCTCCGAAATAGGGGTTGCTGATTTCTTTGGTTTCACTCAACCACATTGCACCCTGGTTATCTCTTGCCATTGGACAATGGTCATGGTAGAGCGGTCTGCCTGCACCGAAGTCCTTTACGAGCAGGTAAATAACTTCGCTTAATTGTATAAAGTGAAAGCGTTGGTGCTTTATGTTGTCGCCATTTTTTGCAATATGTTCAGCGTGTTCTTTCATTTCTGTTTCGTTGGCATCGTAGGCGGTTTTTTGTTCGGCAGAAAGCAGCGATTTGTCGAGATGACTAATAGCATTATTCATTGCTTTGGCACCGGTGGCTGCCTCATCCGCATTGTCATTGGCCAATGCATTTTTAATAAGGAGGTAGTGGTCTACAATTTCTTTGATGCTTGCCGCTGCTTTTGCATCAACGTTGGAAAAGGCTGCTGCAACGGTTTTGATGTCATCGAGGTTGCTGGTAGCTGCATGTGATACAGTATCAGCTTTCATGCTATTCATGTCGTGCCCTTCATGTTCGTTGTTGGCGCTGTTTGTGCAGGCTGTAAAGGCAATGCTGAGTGTTATTGTGAATGAGAAAAAAAGCTGTTTCATGGTAAGTTCAGGTTTAATGTTTGTGATTGTTGTGGTTTTCTTTCTTTTCCTTTAAATCCATGCTGCATTTAGGGCATTTACCAGCTTTGGTGTATGTTTTGTCGGCTTCGCATTTCATTGGGCAGGCATAGGCTTTTACTACGTCCATTTTCATTTTTTCTTTTGGTGAAAGTGTAAGGTCTGCCCCACATTTGTTGCATTTACCCGCCTTATTGCTTTGCTCAGTGATGTGAGTTGGGCATATATATTGTTTGGTGACCTCAGCTTTCATTTGTTCTTTGGGTGATTGTTCCAATTTCATTCCACAGACAGGACAATTGCCAGGTTTTTTCATTGCCACAGTATCGTGCATCGGGCATGAATAAAACGTGGTATGAGAATTCGTGTCCTTTTTACCAGCTTTTTCCTGGGCAAATACAGAAAGAGACAGGATGGTTAACGCTGCCATCATCAGCATTTTAAATGATTTCATTTTATTAATTTTTGATGTGTACAAAAGGGAAGATGGGCATACAGAAATGCCTATAGCCCGGCATAGTAATGCCCGGCAGGAAGTAGCGATACAGTCTTAAATCAGGAAAGCACGGTTGAGGATGTAAACGGCAATGCCGGAACTTCGGGGAGGTGCATTGCTTACTGGGTGGGTTTCAGAAATTGACACCACCGCTACATTGTGGAGAAGTGGGAAACTAACGGGGAGGTCGATTGACTGGATAGAAAGATTGCTGACGAATGAATCAACGGCTTTTTGGTCGTTGTCATTTTCGATGAATTTGTGTTCGTCTTTACAGCAACCGTTGTCTTTGTTTGCTGACTTTTCCATGCCGCAGTTGCTGCATGTATCCTCGTCGTTGTGCATCAACACGCTCCAATCAGCCAACTTGCCCATGCAAAAATGCATGTGTACTGTTGCCCCCGAAGCTGTGCTCAGGTACAACATTGCTAATATGGCTGTTACGAACTTTTTCATGTGTAGATGCAAAAACAAAAGTATATGTATTTATCCGATAGAAATATTAAAAAAAACAGAAGCACTGATTATCTGTTGAGGATCAGTGTGTTGAAGCGTGTAGAGTGAGTGATTCTGTTATTGGGGACTTGAAAGCTACATCAAACGAAAGAATTGTTAGTACATGAGAAGCATGGTTGCACCCATACCAATCATCAGGGCGTCTTCCATGATGGTGATGGTGCTCATTGGCAGATTAAACACTGCACCTAAGCATGCACATTTTATTTTTCGCTTGTTTAATACAGATTGCAGTACACCCACAATGCTCAGCAACATTATCAACAATGTAACAGCATTGGTTATTGCCGAATACAGGCCAGTGAGCAATGCGAGGCCAATCGCCAACTCAATAAAGGGGTATACAAAACCCCAAAGGTTCCATTTTTTAGCAATGATGTCGTACATGGCATAGCTTTCTGCAAAGCCTTGAAGATTGAGCAACTTAAAGAAGGAGAACACTAGGAAAAAAGCTGCCATGAAATTATTCATCCACCTCATCCACACAAATTGTTGCTGCACGGCCTCAATGAATAGAGTGGTGGTAGTGATATAGATGAAAATCAAGAGGACGGGTTTGTAGGTGTGCCACCAACTTTTGGCTTTCTCGGCAGATTCATGATGCCCTGCCGGTGCAATGGTATATTTTGTGCCGATGGCCTGTTGTAGTGTTGACAGGGCGATGTGCTTATCCATAGAAATGGTAGCGTCTTGTTGATCTTTTGAAACGTCTACAGAGGAGATGCCTGGCAACATGAGCAAACTGCTTTTCACTTTTGCTTCACAGCTGCTGCAAGTCATGCCGGTAAGATGATAGGAATGTGTCATGATTGATAATTGATGACACAAAGGTGTGAAGTGCAGCGGGGGATGTTTTTACATCGTGATGTATATTATTTACACTTTAATGTAATACTGTATCGAGTGGTTTTCTGCTGCCGCCTATTTTTTTGAATTGGGTAGGGGTGAGTCCAGTGATTTTTTTGAATTGGGCTGATAAGTGAGGGATACTGCTATAGCCGAGTCGAAATGACATTTCGCTTAGGGTTAATGCGTCATACATCAACCACTCTTTTATTTTTTCCACCTTTTGCGCTATAAAGAATTGCTCAATGGTAGTACCCTCTACTTGCGAAAACAGGCGGGAAATGGAGCTGTAGTCCTTTAAAAGTTGACCTTTCAAAAATTCGCTGATGCTAAAATGTTCCTCCAGGCTATCAGATTGTATTTGCGCAATTAGTAGTGCCTTTATTTTTTCAATGAGGCGTTGTTGATGCGTGTCTAATATTTCAAAGCCAAGTTCTTGCAGCTGTGTAGAAAGTGTCTTTATTTGGGCTGCACTGAGCTTGTGTGAAAGTACCACTTCGCCTAAACTTACCTGCACTGGCTGGAGGTTTAGGGATTGCAACACCTGCTTTATCACTAAGATGCAGCGGTTACAAACCATGTTTTTTATACAAATGTTCATCGAGTAATTGTTTACAGGAACCATAAAGATTCTTTGCCGAAATCGGAAAGGACAGGATTCTTAAAGTAAGGAAATATTTCTGCTACCATTTCGGGGTACATAATGGTAACAGGCATGTTTTGCTGGCTGATGCTTTTCCAATACATGCGACTTGCTAGGTCACACTCTTGCCCACACAAACCGGAGTTGACAGATGGAATTATTTAGATCATTAATAACTTAAGGAACAGGCATAGTTTTCTATTGCTCCTTAAATGCTGTTGGTGTTAATCCAAATTTCGATTTGAATACTGTAGAAAAATAAGCAGGCGAGGAGAAGCCAACACTATAGGAAACTTCACTAATAGTTAGTTCTTCATGCTGTAGTAAAAACTTTGCTTTTTGCAAACGTACATTCATGATATAGTCATTTACGTTTATGTTCATTAAGGCTTTAACTTTTCTGTACAACTGCATTCGAGAAATCCCCAAGGCCTTTGCTATATCTTCTGCATTTAAAGATTCATTTCCAATGTTGCTTTCAACAATCGAAGAAAATTCGCTGATAAATTTTCGATCAATTTTTCCAACTGATTGATTTTTGAGAGAGGATGGTATTTCGGAGGTATAATGGTCCTTCAGTTTAACTCTGTTTGCAATGAGACTCTTAACTGTTTGTTCTAAGAACTGAACATTAAATGGTTTAGTGATGTATACATCTGCCATATTTTTCATCCCTTCAATCTTCTGCTGCAAATTAGTTTGCCCGCTGAGAAGAATAATGGGTATATGTGAAGTACGAATATCGTTCTTCAAAATATTTACTAAGCTCATCCCGTCTTTGCCTGGCATTACAATATCACAAATTATCAAATCTGGAACTATGTCAAATGCTTGTTGTATACCAACCTGACCATTATCAGCTTGGTGCATTTCGTATTCATCTTCAAATGTTGAACAAATAAAATCCCTCAAGTCTTTGTTATCGTCAATAACGAGTATTGAATTATTCTTTGGTTTTTGAATACGCTCGGGTTCATCATTCTGTTTTGCCACAGTTTGTGTTGTATAAACTTTCTCATCTTCATAAAACATAAATGGAACAGTTGGTTCATCGGTCATTTCAATTTGACGTAGATGTGCATTGCCTATTGGAAGGGATATTTCAAAAGTGCTTCCTTTCCACTTCTCGCTTTTTAAAGATATAGTACCGTGATGCAACTCAATTAATTGCTTTGAAAGCGCCAGCCCTAAACCTGTACCATTTTCTGGTTTGTAATCACCTTGATAGAACAAGTCAAATGCTTTTGTTACAGCCTCTTCACTCATACCTACACCATTGTCTTCAATACTAATCAGCGCATTCTTTTGCGACTCATCTAATTTAAGATAGACATAGATGTAGCCATTGTCCGATGTAAATTTAAAAGCATTGGAAAGCACATTAAATACTACTTTGTCAAGCATGTTCACATCGAACCATACCTGCAGTTGCCTTTCGTTTGTAATTAGTCTTAAGTCAATTTTTCTTTTTGAGGCTATACTTTGAAAGGATTCAATTATATCCTGCAAAAACTCAACGATATCATTATCTGATGCTTTAATATGCATCTTATCTACTTCAATTTTTCGGAAGTCCATTAGCTGGTTAATCAATCTCAGCAGACGAAGGACGTTTTTATGGATCAGGGTTAAGTTTCGAGATTGCACATAGTTACTTTTAGCAGATGCAGCTAAGGCCTCGAGAGGTGCAAGTATTAAAGTGAGAGGAGTTCTGAATTCGTGGCTGATGCTAGTAAAAAAATTTACTTTAGCATCATAAGCTGCCTGAGCTTTCGCAGATAAAACTTCCAACTGATCTTTTTGTTCTTTTATCTCATGATTTTGGTGTTCCAAAATTTTATTTATCCTTCTTTTTTCACGAAAAGCATAGAAGGCCATACTAGCAAGAACTATACACACGATGAGCGAAGCGACAAGGATATATGTAAATATTCTAAGGTTACTGTTTACGGTTTTTAAACTGGTGAGGTTTGATTGTTGCTTTTCAATTGCTTGCTGCAAACTATTCGTTTTGGCAGCTTGCATTTGCATATAATGAACATTTGTTGAGTCAATTACAGTGGTCTGTAGCTTCGTTTCCTTACTAAACTGTTGTTTATTTAAAATTTTAAGGCCTGTACGAATAGCTTCTTCACCGCCAGTAGGGTAAAGTAATGTTGCCGTAATTTCTCCATTTGAAACTAATTCAAGACCTTCTGATTTACCGGGTAACCCGTCTACACCAATAATGTGTGGTTTTTGTAAATGATTCCTTTTATAGTATTCGGATAGTTTAAGAGCAAGAAAGTCGTTTTGTGCGAAAATGACGTCAGCATCTAAGTTTGATTGGATAATACTATCTAAATGATTGTTTGCAGAATCTTTGAGCCATTCCCCATTTACTACTGCAGAAAGTGATAGAGATGGAAATCTGCTTATAGCATCTTTAAAACCTTTTGAACGTTCAAAAGCGGGGGACGAACTGGGTAAGACAATAAATTCAAGCACCTTACCTTTTTGTTTCAAAAGACTGGCAATGTATTCGCCTGCGGCAAAACCTACCTGATAATTATCACCGCCAACGTAGGCTGAATAATAGGTGGAAGATATTTTTCTATCAATAACGATTACGGGTATGCCTTTGGAATATGCAGCTTCAACAACGGGCCGCAATGGTTCTGCTTCATTTGGCGAAATGATAAGTAGGTCGATATTTTCTTTTAGCAATTTTTGGACCTGCTGAATTTGCTTTTGTGTAGCACCGTCTGCTTGTTCATATAATAAGGTGACGTCGGGATGAAAGGAAATCTCTCGTTTCATCTCATCTAACATGTTGTTACGCCAATTGCCTCCGGTGCACTGCGAAAAGCCTATAGTCCATTTTGGCTGCTTGTTATTGAAGCCACAACTTGTTATACCTATAATAAGTAGCAGGTAGAAACAACTCAGTGATAATAAACGAACGGATTCCGGAAAGTCTTTTTTCATGAGCCAGCGTTAAAATGTTACACGGTCTCCCAAAAGCAATTTACACATACTTAAGCAGCAGCACTGTTGACAAAAATGGGAGTTGTTTTTAGTTGTACAAATGAAAATAAGCAGCGCATTTTTATTATTGTAACGAGCCGTTTTGAAAACCCCAGCAATATGTTACAATTACAGAAAAGGTAGTTACAAAATCCATATTCCTTGTCTGAGCAAATTCGTAACTATCTGATTATGAATATCTAATTGAGTTCCTCCTTTTTTTATAAAGTTATTAAAGAAAGATACAAAAACGAAATGCTGGCCGAAGAGTAGTTATGGAACTTGCTTCCAAATTGCGAGCCACATGAAATTTTTTGGATTCATTTCGGGATCTATTTTATTACTGCTATACAAGCATTTCAGCTTGACCGATTTTTTGCCAATAACTACCGGGAGCCAGGTAAACAATTACAGTAAAAGCTCCAATTACGGTATCTGGCTGGCTAATCACAAAATCTTTTTATAGGATGAATAAACATGAAGTAGTGTGCTTTGGCGAAGCGCTATGGGATATACTGCCTGATGCGGCAATGCCCGGGGGAGCACCGATGAATGTGGCGTATCATTTGAAAAAACTTGGGTTAAACCCCGCAGTGATAACGAGGATTGGGATAGACAAGTATGGAGAAGGGCTGGTTAATATCTTGGCCAAGCATGGTGTATGTACCGACTTTTTCCATGCTGATAATGTTCATCCCACGGGGCTTGTATATGCTAAAATAAATGAACAGCGTGACGTGGTTTACGATATCGTTTACCCTTCGGCTTGGGATTTTATTGAATGGAAAAACGAGTTTGCCGGATTGGTCCAATCTTCAAAATTTTTCGTATTCGGCAGCCTAGCTAGTCGCAATAAAGTAAGTCGTGACACACTGTATAAATGTCTGGAAGTGGGAAGTACAAATGTAATGGATGTCAATCTGCGTCCACCACACTTCAATCGAAACAGCATGGAACACCTGCTTCGGAAGGCAGACATTCTAAAAATGAATCTTGATGAGTTAGAGCTTGTGACTGGCTGGTTTAGCCATTTTAAGCACAAGGAAGACCGCATGAAGTTGATACAAGAGCGATTCAATATTGAAAAGCTATTGGTAACAATGGGTGCAGACGGATCTGTCTTAAGTGACGGAGGTGATTTTTATTATCAACATGCTTACCGTGTGCAGGTACAAGATACAATAGGGAGTGGTGATTCTTTTTTTGCAGCATTTATACAAAGTATTTATAAAGGATTAGCCCCTCAGGAATCTCTTGCTTTTGCTTCCGCAGTGGGGGCTTTTGTTGCAAGTAAAGCTGGCGCTTGCCCCGAATATGAAGTGTCTGAGGTAAAGACACTATTTCAAAGCGATGTAGATGAAAAACTTAAAGAACCATTACTAAAACAATAAAAACAACAGTTTATGCGAAAGCTTGTCTACGTCTTGGTATGCCTCGTAATGGCATTACCAAGTTGGTCGCAGCAAAAAGCGGTAAGTGGGGTGGTTACTGATACTGCCAACGTCGCCGTTATTGGTGCTTCTGTTTCTGTTAAAGGCAAAAACATAGGTACAAATACCGATGCAAAAGGCCGATTTTCTATAACTGTACCTGATGGCAGTAATGTGCTTATTATCAGTCATATAGGTATGATTTCACAGGAAGTTAATGTTGCTGGACGAACTGAAATTGAAGTAAGTCTCAGGCCAATTTCGAGTCTTCTAAGCGATGTTGTTGTTACTGGCTATCAAACTCAACGAAAAGCTGATCTTACTGGAGCTGTTTCAGTAGTAGATGTAAAAGAGTTGAAGAAACTGCCCAATAACAATCCGATTCAAGCATTACAGGGACGGGTACCCGGTATGATTATTTATACAGACGGACAGCCTAGTGGATCCAATGTAAACATCTTAATCAGGGGTTTAAGTTCCATCAACGGAAACTCGCCTTTGTATGTAATTGATGGAGTTGCAACAACAGCCGGAATGCATGAATTAAATCCGAATGATATTGAAACGATTCAGGTTCTAAAAGATGCATCAGCAGCTTCTATATATGGTTCGAGAGCAGCCAGTGGTGTTATTATTATTACTACCAAGAAAGCTAAAAAAGGAGAGTTCTCCATCACTGCTAATGCTCGTACTTCTGCTTCTTTTTATCAAAACAGGATGAAAGTCTTGAATGCTGAGCAATATGGCTTAGCCAATTGGCAGGCAAGTGCAAATGATGCTCAATTGTTTGGCGGCGATCCAATTAATAGTAAGTATGGCTACAGCTTCGACTGGACAAAAAATGGCAATGGAAGCTATACGCTTAATGGTATTACACTTCCAGAATACATCGATGCACCCAATAATACGATGAAGACTGCCAATACTGATTGGTTTAAAGAAATTAGCCAGACAGCTATTATGCAGAACTACGATATATCTGTAGCACGTGGTACAGAAAAGGGAAGCACCATGTTTTCTTTGGATTACACAAATAATGACGGTATAGTTAAAACGACAAATTTCAGACGCATTACTACCCGACTGAATAGTGATTATCGAATGCTCAATGACCGTCTTGTTATTGGTGAAAACTTTACTGTAAGCACCACAAAGGAAGTACAAGGCAATGTTTTGAATGCTGCTTTGCAAGCACTACCTATCATACCTGTGCGTACAGCGGATGGAAACGGTTGGGGCGGACCATGGGGTGGAATGAATGACAGACAAAACCCCGTTCGTTTGTTAGAAGATAACAAACAGAATCATTACAATTATCTACGGATGTTTGGTAATGCCTATGCAACGCTTGAAGTAATTAAGCACCTATACGTAAGAACAAGCCTTGGTTTAGATTATGGCAATTTCTCTAAAAGAGATATGCAACTGGCATATAGGTCGGGTTATTTGAATAACCCTTTGAATAAGGTCACAATGAGCAATTCATATACAACAAAGCTCACATGGACTAATACAGTAAACTATAAGCGGATTATTGGAGAACATAATATTGATGCTATTGCTGGTATGGAAACATACAAAGAGCAAGGTGTAAGTACATGGGCTAGTAGACAAGGCTTTGCCAGCGAGGATATTAATTACATGTATTTAGATGCTGGTACCGGACTTAAGGACAATGGAGGCGGTGCTGCTGAATACAGGCTCCTGTCTTATTTCGGTAAAATAAATTATGCTTACAAAGACAAATACCTTGCTTCGGCCACTTTGCGTTATGATGGTTCTTCAAAGTTTGGCAAAAACAATCAATTCGGTTTGTTTCCCGCATTCAGCTTTGGCTGGCGCTTGAACAATGAAAACTTTATCAAAGATAATTTTCAATTTATCAGTGACTTGAAAATACGTTATGGTTGGGGTAAAAACGGTAACCAAGACTACATTAGCAATACTGCCAATGTAACGTTGTATCAAACCAATTACACTGGTGGAGATCCTACCTGGCGATCACCCGATGCTACTTCCTACGATCTTAATGGAACCGGTAGCGGAACTCTACCATCAGGGTATCAGCTTACGCAAAGGGCCAATGATGATGTAAGATGGGAAACAACTACACAATCTAATATTGGTCTTGACTTCGGATTATTTAACCAAAAGATTTATGGTTCTGTAGATTATTTCGTGAAGAAGACGAAAGATATGCTTATCAGACCAGCTTATATAGCTGTGATTGGCGAAGGTGGTGACCGTTGGGTAAATGGCGCAAGTCTTCAAAATACAGGTATTGAAATTTTAGTTGGTTATAAAGGAAAAATTGGCGGTAAACTGAATTTTGATATTACAGGAAACATTGCAACTTACCGTAATAAAGTAACGTCATTGCCAGAAGAGGTAGTGAACACATATGGTGGCAATGGAACTACAGATAACATACTAAATCAACCTTGGGGAAGCGGTTATGGCTATGTAGCTGATGGTATTTTCAAAACCACAGACGAAGTATTGAAGTCTGCTGAACAATTGGGTAAAGGTCTTGGTCGTATTCGCTACAAAGACCTAAACGGTGATGGTATGATTAATGAGAAAGACAGGACATGGATTTTCAATCCGACACCTGACTTTACATACGGCATCAACTTCAATTTTGAATACAAAGGTTTTGACCTTACCATTTTCTTCCAGGGTGTTGGCCATCAGCAAATCAATGTCTATGATGTAAAATCGGCATCAGATTTTTGGAGTATCAGCGAGACCGGTTCAAACAAGGGTACAAGATTGTTGAATGCTTGGTCAACTACTAACCAAACATCTGATATACCAGCATTAACACTCACAGACAGGAATAATGAAAGCCGGTTTAGCACTTATTTTATTGAAAATGGCGGATATGCCAAATTGAGAAATTTGCAGTTGGGGTATACCTTGCCTAAGGCGTTATCACAGCGTTTTCATATTAACAGTTTGAACCTGTATGTGAGTGGACAAAATTTGTTCATCATCAAATCAAAGTCTTTTACCGGAATCGACCCTGAAATGCCCAATTACGGCTACCCGATTCCTACTATGCTTACAGCTGGTGTTCGTATCGGCCTATAACGTGTTACTTCTTTCAAAAGCAATTTATCATGAAAAAGATATTTTCAATTCTACTAATAGCCGCTCTTTCGGCATGCTCCAAATCTTACTTAGATGTAGCACCTAAAGCGACGCTCAGCCAAATACAAGTATCCGGTGACTATGAAGGTTTGGTTACTGCAGCATACGCCTCGTTGGGCAATGACCATTACAACACACCTTGGAGTCTTTGGCCATATGGAGATGTAAGAGCAGGCGATGCATATAAGGGCGGACGGGATGAAGCTGACATTCAGAATTTTTATTTTCTTGAAATCTTCAAGCAGGTTCGTAGTGATATCGGCGAATTTGATGGACTTTGGTTTCAGTACTATGTAGCAATATCTCGGGTAAATGCTGCGCTGACCAGTCTCAACGCATTGGGTGATACAGCAGCCAAGAAAAAAGTACGTCAGGCTGAAATGCGGTTTCTTCGGGGGCACTGGTATTTTCAATTGAAAGTGCTGTTCAAGAACATTCCATTTATCGACGAAACTGTACCAACCAATGAGTATGCAAATGTTTTAAATACTGCACTTGCCAATGATGCCTTGTGGCAAAGGATAGCAGATGATTTTAAATTTGCTGCAGACAACCTACCAACCTCACAGCCTCAAATAGGCCGTGCAAATAAATATGCAGCACTTGCTTATCTAGCCAAAACAAAACTATATCAAGCCTATGAGCAAGATGATAAGCATAACGTCACAAAAATCAATACTGCAAGATTAAACGAGGTTGTTACCTTATGTAATGAGGTAATAGCTGGACCGTATAGCCTTGCGAGTGACTTTGCCAACAACTTTAGCATTGGAACTGAAAACGGAACAGAATCTATTTTCTCTGTTCAGTACTCTAAAGATGATGGCACCATGTTTGGCCGCTTAAACTTTGGTGATGTTCTTGGAACGCCACAAGGTATTGGATGCTGTGATTTTCGTAAGCCATCTCAAAATCTGGTTAACTCATTTAAGACTACTGCTGATGGACTGCCAGACTTCAACACTTTCAATAACAGTGATTACGTAGCTGCAAACACGGTTGACCCCAGGTTGAACCATACCGTTGCTATGCCTGGCCATCCGTGGAAGTATGATGCTAGTCTTTTGTATCAAGAAAGTTGGAATAGAACTCCAGATGTATATGGTGTATATGCCTCACTAAAAGAAAACGTAAAGAAGAGTCAGTATGTGCAAGTAGGGCCATTTTATGCAAGCACAAAAAACAGGATACTACTACGCCTAGCAGATGTTATGCTTTGGAAAGCTGAGGCATTGATTGAGCTTGGCAGACAAAGTGAAGCACTACCTCTAATCAATGCGTTAAGAAATCGCTCAAAAAATAGTACCAGCCTTTTAAAACTTGCCAATGGTGATTATGAATCGAATTTTTCGATTGATGTATATAAGCCTGGTATAAACTGCGATTGGACACAAAACTTTGCAAGACAGGTTTTGCGATTTGAAAGAAGGCTTGAGTTTGCTATGGAAGGCATGCATTTCTTTGACCTAGTACGTTGGGGCATTGCTGAATCCTATATGAATGCCTATTTCGCAAAAGAGAAGGACAAACGCAAGTATTTAAAGGATGCTTATTTCCAAAAGAATCGAGATGAGTATTTGCCGATACCACTGAATCAGATTCGTTTTAGCCGTAACCAATATGTTCAAAATCCTGGCTATCTCCAGTAACTCATTAAAAACAGAAAACATGAAATCAAAACATCTGGTAATTATGGGGCTGGCAATGAGTGTATTTGCCTGCCAGAAAAGAGACCTGGCAATACAATCGGCACAGATTCCTCCTGTTAGTGAGTTGAGTTATACGCTGAATGGCGATACCATATTGCTTAGCTGGAAGATGCCTGCCGGCTTGGATGGACTAATACCAGTTGTAAGCGAAGGGGCTTCTTCAAAAGAACTCGCTTCTAACAGCACAACTTACAAGTACGGAATTATTGAAACCAATAAAGAATACACCTATTTAGTAAAGTTAAAAGATGGTAAAGGAAATCTTTCATTAGGAGAATTGGTAAAATTCAGAAGAGAGGGCGCAGCTCCAATAAAAGATGCGTCTGGCGAACAAAATGATAATGGCGTTTTGTTGAAATGGACTTTACCTGCTTCTCCCGTAGCAAAAATTATTATTAAGATTGGCGGTCAAACTATCGAATTGGCTGGTACCGCAACATCTTATCAAGTTAATAATGTGCCTATTGGAACATACAACATCAGCTTTGTAACGAACAATAGTGCTGGCCAAAGTTCTAATACTGTTTACCTGCCATTTAAAGTTGGCGCAACTGCTGTTGCTTACATTGGTAAATACGCCGACTCATTATCACTATTATCAACCGGTGATGATGACGAAGTCGCTGCAGCAAAATGGCTTTTTGCTAATTATAGCAAGTCGCGTTACATCTCATTTGATAACGTGAAAAACGGGGTAGTCGACTTATCTCAATTTCGGGTGATATGGTGGAACTATGATCTTGAAACGACTAAAGATCTTCCTTCTGTTGCCACAGATGCTATAGTAGTTAGTAGACTTAAGGCATATTATCAGAATGGTGGTGGATTGTTGTTGAACCAGTTTGCTGTTCAATACTTCTGGACACTTGGACGTATGACCGAACCATATTTTATGGGCTTTGATCAAGGTACGGGTTTTAATAATCCTGACACGTGGGGTATCGGAGTTAAGATTAATCGTAAGCATGATTTCAGCACACACCCGCTATATAAAGGCATTGCCATGACAACGCAAGGTGATGGCCGAGTAACGTTCCCAATTATTGGGCCTGGTTGGAAAGAAAATCACAATGCTGTTATTATACGTATACCTGAATACCTGAAACTAGAGCCGAACGATAACGATGCCGCATACAATAAGTTCATCTCCGACAATAATATTGAATGGCTTGGACAATGGGATGGAATTGGTGATTACTGGATGGCAGGTGTGATGGAACTTAAACCTAAAGGTAGTTATCAAGGGTCAGCCATTTATATAGGAATCGGCGGCATTGAATGGAAGCAGAATTTTACTACTAATGTTTACCAATCAAACGTTGAGAAGATGTATAAGAATGCGATTGACTATCTGAAGACAAAATAGTAATTCATAAATGGTCCTGGTGGGATATACCAGGACCATTCAAATTTATGTTATGACATTTTACAAGATTGGACTGGTTGTGTGTATTTTTCTGACTGCAGCCTGTTCTTGTTCTAAAAAAAACGATGGAGGAGGAATACTTACAGTGATAAAAGACTCTTCTGCATCATTAGTGCCAATGAAAGAAAGTGATTATCGACCAGTATATCATTTTACACCTCCTTCCAACTGGATGAATGATCCCAATGGTCTGGTTTACTACAATGGTACCTATCATTTGTTCTACCAGTATAATCCTTCGGCTAGCGTTTGGGGGCCTATGAATTGGGGGCATGCAACAAGTAAAGATTTGTTCAGCTGGAAAGACAAACCTATTGCAATAGCACCTGATGCATCAGGAACGATTTTTTCTGGCAGCGCAGTTGTAGATGTAGATAACACAGCCGGCTTTAAGGTGGGCTCAAATGACCCCCTTGTTGCTGTATACACTCTTGCAGGTTCACAACAACATCAGGCTATAGCTTATAGTATTGATGGTGGAGACTCTTGGACAAAGTATAGCGCCAATCCAGTGTTACCTAATCCGGGTATACCTGATTTTAGGGATCCTAAAGTAAGTTGGAATGCAGAATTGCGGAAATGGCTGATGGTGCTTGCGGTTGGACAAAAGGTGAATTTTTATACCTCTACAGACCTTAAAAAGTGGACCTATGAAAGTAGCTTTGGTGAAGGGGTTGGAGCTCACGGAGGTGTGTGGGAATGTCCTGACTTGTTTGAGTTGCCAGTGGCAGGAACCACGCAAAAAAAATGGGTGTTGCTGGTAAGCATAAATCCTGGTGCTCCTAATGGTGGTTCGGGCACGCAATATTTTGTGGGCAATTTTTCTGGCGGAAAATTTACTTCCGAATCAACAGAAATTCATTGGCTTGACTATGGCACGGATAATTATGCAGGCGTAACCTATAATAATGTACCTGTTAGTGATGGGAGAAGAATTTTTATTGGTTGGATGAGTAACTGGCAATATGCAGAAAAGGTTCCTACGAATACCTGGAGAAGTACCAATACTGTACCCCGTGAACTATCACTTGTGAACAATGGTGCTTCTTATATCTTGAAATCAGTGCCTGTAAAGGAATTAGAAAATTACAAAACAGGCGGGCCGGATACATCCGTTTTAGGAAGTCATAAGTCTATTGAAATTACCAATAATAGCACCATCAAAACAGGAAGTTATGAGCTAAGTTTTACAGCTGATTTTAGTAATACTGGGAATATGACTTTGAATGTTGGAAACGCTAAAGAGAAAATTCTCATCACCGTTGATAAGGGAAGTAAATTAATGACTATAGATCGCTCTGCCTCTGGTAATACGGACTTCAATAATGTTTTCAAAAACAAAATTCTGTGCCCTTTTGTACCAAAAGCTGGCGAGAACCATTTTCGGATTTTGATTGATAAAACATCTGCTGAGATTTTTATGAATGATGGAGAAAGCGTAGTTACATTTTTATATTTCCCGTCATATCAATACAATGGCTTAAAGCTCTTAGGAGATGATAGTACGCCGATGTTTAAAAACCTGTCACTTACAGCTATCAAGAAGAGTATGCGATAACGGCGTTATATGCACTTCAATACTTATTGTAAAACTTTTATAGTGTTGCTCTTTATTGCTTTGCATGGGTCAGCCCAATCGCAAAGCAATAAATTGCCGCCTTTTAAAATGATTACTGGGAATGGGACTGTGTTTGCCGCGTCGCAACTGCCGTATAACAAACCAATTCTACTCATCTATTTCGATCCGAGTTGTGACCATTGTCAGCACCTTACTACAAAGCTAGTTGCAAATGAAGGAAGTTTGAAAGCAACCTCTATCGCTATGATAACCTATGTGAGCGTATCAGAAGTGAAAAAGTTTGTTTATAAATACAGACTTCAGAAACTCGAAAATTATTACGTAGGTACAGAAGGGAATACATTCTTCCTACGAGATTACTTCAAGTTGATAAAGATGCCGTTTGTTGCATTGTACGACAAAGAAGGAAATTTTACTCGATCATGGTATCAACCGGCAGACCTTAAGCAGATTGTATCTGCAATAAAAAAGCAGCGTTAATTATTTCATTTTTCAAAATATTCCTCGTGATTGCAGAAGCACCAAATTCATTAAATAAAAAGCAGGATAAAATACCTGTAAATAAAGCATTATACGCTGTAAGGATTTCGCTTATTGCAGCAATAGGGGGGTTCCTTTTTGGATTTGAAACTGCGGTGATTTCCGGAGCGGAAAATACAATCCAGGAATTGTGGCAATTATCATCCGGCTGGCTAGGATTTACGGTTGCTTCAAGTCTAATTGGTACAGTAATAGGCTCAATTATAGTAGGCTATCCTGCACAACGGTATGGCAGAAAAAAAATGCTGCTTGGAGTTGCTTTATTGTACTTGATTTCTGCTATCGGCTGTGCAGTAACTCCAATGTGGGGGATGTTCATTTTATTCAGATTTATCGGTGGTTTAGCAGTTGGCGCTTCCTCTGTTGTAGGACCTATGTATATTTCTGAAGTGGCCCCTTCACAAATGAGAGGAAGGCTAGCGGGTTCGTTTCAGTTGATGATTGTAACGGGTATTTTTGTTGCTTACATCACAAACTTCTTGTTTGCAGGGTTTGGTGAATCAAGCTGGAGGTGGATGTTTGGTATTATGATTGTGCCATCAGTGCTTTTTACGCTTCTTCTAACAGTAATACCAGAAAGTCCTCGCTGGCTTGTATTACAGGGCAATGATGATGAAGCAAAAAAAGTATTTGATAAGACAGGTGTGGATGGTGCAGTCGAGTTAATAAAGCAAGAACACTTATTATCAAAAGCGGGAAAGCGGGAAAAGCTGTTTCAGGCGAAGTATAGAAAGCCCATTATTTATGCTGTTTTGCTCGCCATGTTTAATCAGCTTTCTGGTATTAATGCCATCTTGTATTATGCACCGAGGATTTTTGAAATGGCAGGATTTGATAAAGCTGAAGCATATCTTCAACCTGTATACATCGGTGGAGCGAATCTTTTATTTACGCTCATTGCGATGACATTGATTGACAAGTTTGGCAGAAAAACTTTATTGCTGGTAGGCGGTGTTGGTTTGATTGGTTTTCTTTCTTTAACTGCCTATGCTTTTAATAGTGAGGGAGTATTAGGTAATCAAGTTCTTATATACTTACTTGGTTATATTGCATTTTTTGCGTTTTCGCAAGGCGCAACTCTCTGGGTATTTATATCTGAAATATTCCCAAATTCAGTTCGGTCACAAGGGGGTTCATTGGGCAGCTTTACCCACTGGATTATGGCCGCTATAATTTCATGGACATTTCCAATGATAGTGGAAGGCAGTGAAAATGGTGCTGTATACTCATTCTCTTTCTATGCCGTAATGATGTTATTGGCATTGATATTCACTTGGAAATGGCTGCCTGAAACTAAAGGCCGAAGTCTTGAACAAATACAAGAAGATCTGGGAATCAGATAACAATAGTATCATAAGCAAGAACAATTGATAGAACAATCAATTAAGGGTACGTGTCTACGTACCCTTTTTTTCATAAATGGTAAAACAGATAATGGTAACAAGTAAATAGACATACAATGTGATGGATTTGCGACAGGACCCATTGAGCATTTCCCATCAAAATAAAGGAACCGAGTAAATACTTTTAATGTAATAAATAGATGGGGCAAAAAGCTATAGCATTAGCTTTACAAAGCTGTATGAACGTGGTACCACCAATTATTTGGCTGTAAGATTTGTGAACATTAGAACAAGGGTTAGTTGGCCAATTTCTACAGCCGGATTGGCCATGGAAAATTTTCAAACGCTCATTCCTGAACTTGTAATTTTCAGAGAAATCACAAAAAACGGTTTTAGTCTTTCTTGTGGATATGATGATGGATATTGTGATATCTGTGGTAGAAGGCTTGAAGACCCTGTATCCATCAAGTATGGTAGAGGGCCCGCTTGTAGAAGTAATTACGGGATGCTTTAATACTAGACGAGATTGTATCAACTATTATTGAGTGTTAGAATTTGGGGGGTAGTTGTGTGAGTTAAGTATCTCTCCTCCTCATAAATCTCTCAATGGGGGCTGGAGGGTAGGTATTCTACCATTTACCCTTGCGTTTAAGATACTCTATGCCATCAAATGCGGCTTGCTTTGCATCTGAGAGATTGGAAAATAGCTTTGAGCCAATAATGTTCTTGATGTAAAGTTTGTATTTGCCTGAATGAAAATCACGGATAATGGTAATTCTATTTCCATCGATAATGAGGGTACGATTTCCATTTCTTGAAATGCGCCAGTCTTTTTTGGCCCAATTGATGCGTCGGTTCGCTCGGTTGCGTAATTCTCTTTCGAGTTGATGATGTGTGACATAATCATTCGTCATTTTCTCGGCACAAATAATTCCTGTTCGCATTTGACCTTCAAAATCAGGATGCTCTAGTATATGAACGTAGCGGATGCGTTCATTACCGCACATGGTGCATGATTCGTAATCTGTTTCATCTACAGGCTGGCCATCTGCTCTTATATCGATTACGTCTACAACGTGCCAACCTTTGTGTGGCACACCCGGGATATTCCAATAGTTAGGCATGGTGGTGTGAATGAATTGATGTTACAGGAACCATAATGATTCTTTGCCGAAATCGGTAAGGACGGGATTCTTGAAGTAAGGAAAAATTTCTGCGACCATTTCGGGGTACATAATGGTAACGGGCATGTTTTGCTGGCTGATGCTTTTCCAATACATGCGACTAAATTGGTACACTTGATCGATAAGTAATTTTATCAGCTCTGGGTCGTTGAGTAACTCCAATTGGGTACTGGTGATTTTGATTTTCACCGGAAACTTATAGTCCTTCTTACCGGGTACGGAATCTTCTTTGTAACGGGCGTTGTTGAAGAGTAAATATTGCCGTTCGGCAATTTGTA
>JADLHL010000091.1 GCA_020848815.1 Chitinophagaceae bacterium
CTTTATCTTTCATCATCAGCACATCAATTTTAATGACGTGTAGGAATTCTTTCCAATACTTTTTAGTAGTAGGAATAAAGTTGCGCCAGTTGGCGTATTTGTTTCCTACAAAACCCCAGTAGATACGAAACACAAAATTGAAAAAGAAGATATACGCAGCAATGAAGTGAATGATGCGCATATAGCCCATGTTGAATGTTTCGGCAGCTTCGCGGTTGCTTTGCACCGCCAGTGGGTTGCCTATGTACAATCCGGTAACGATGAGCACCAGTATAGCCAATGCATTCAGCCAATGGTAAATGCGCACCGGCAATTCCCACACAAACACCCTGCGCAGGTACTTGATGTGTGGCTTTTTTGTATTTACAGTTGCGTCCATACAAGTTGTTTTAAAAACAATCAGCAATGAAGTTGAAACCAACCCAAGTGCTGTGCAGCATACACATGGCATGCCACACAACGAATTGGTTTGGGTTAGTTTATACCGTGTTATTCGCCCAGTACAGATACCCGTGATACATGGTTGCCGTGCTCATCGTAGATGTGTACACTGCAAGCCAGACATGGGTCGAAGCTGTGAATGGTGCGGATGATTTCGAGCGGCAGATTAGGGTCGTGCACCGGCGTATCCAGCAACGCTGCTTCGTATGCCGACCGCTGACCTTTACCATCTCTTGGCGATGCATTCCACGTAGTGGGCACTACCAGTTGATAGTTGGCAATTTTACCGTCCTTTATATTTATGTAATGTGCCAATGCACCTCTTGGCGCTTCACCGGTCCCTACGCCTTTGGCTTCAGCTGGCCAGGTAGACGGGTCAAACTTATCGGTGTTGGCCATGCGGGTATCGCCCTTCTTAATGTTGTCGATGAGCTGATCGTAAAAATCGAGTGCCCATGTAGCTACAAGCTTACATTCTAAGCCACGTGCAGCAGTACGGCCAAGTGTAGAAAACAGTGCGGTGGCAGGCACTTGAAGCTGTGACAATGCTGCATCTACTACTTCTTTAAACGCTGGTACACCTTTGGCATAGCCAATGAGTACACGGGCCAGCGGACCTACTTCCATGGCATGCCCTTTCCAACGAGGCGTTTTCAAAAAGCTGTAAGCCTGCGAAACATCGAGCTGTTCAAACGGAGGTTTTGGACCGGTGTAATTGATTTTACTTTCGCCTTCCCATGGATGCAAACCTTTGTCTTTTCCACCTTCATAATCGTACCACGAGTTGGTAATGAATTCCTGGATTTCATCATTTTTTCTTACATCCACTTCGTGCACTTTCGACAAGTCTTTGTTGAGAATTACACCCGATGGGAAAAGGAATGTTGCAGGGTCTTTGCTGCCATTGGCACTCAAATCGCCATAAGCCATAAAGTTGCCCAAGCCTCCACCAATACCGCCCCAGTCTTTGTAGAAAGAAGCAATGGCCATTAAATCAGGAATGTACACTTGCTCAATAAAATCTTTTCCCTGCTTCAGCAAATGATGCACGTATGCAAGGCGTTCTGCATTAATACCACTTACATCATCTGTAGCAATGGCACAAGCCATACCGCCCACCAAGTAGTTGGGGTGCGGGTTTTTACCACCAAAAATGGTTTGCACTTTTACGATTTCCTTTTGCCAGTCAAGGGCTTCCAGATAATGCGCCAAACCAATCAGGTTTACCTCGGCCGGAAGCTTGTAGGCGGGGTGTCCCCAATAGCCATTGGCAAAAATGCCCAACTGACCACTCTCTACGAACTTTTTAATTCTGTTTTGGATATCGGTGAAATAGCCAACAGAACTTTTGGGCCAATTAGAAATGCTCTGTGCCAGCTCAGATGTTTTCTTAGGGTCAGCTTTCAGGGCATTTACCACATCTACCCAATCCATAGCATGCAGGTGATAGAAATGCACTACGTGGTCGTGCATGTACAAGGCGCAGAACATGAGATTGCGCACCAGCTCTGCATTTGGTGGCACTACAATGCCGAGGGCATCTTCCACACACCTTACAGAAGTAAGTGAGTGGGTTGAAGTACATACTCCACACACACGGCCCACAAACGCCCATGCATCACGTGGGTCGCGGCCTGTGAGTATTTCTTCGAGCAGGCGTACCATGGTACCACTGCTGTAAGCGTCTTTTATTTTCCCGTTTTCAATTTCAGCTTCTACCCGCAGGTGTCCTTCAATACGGGTTACGGGGTCAACAACTATACGTTTGGTCATAACAAATGAGTTAATCGTTCAATGAATTATTCGAGATCCTTTTCGCTTTGCTTGCCTTCTTTTTCAAGGTTGCTGACCAACTTTTTCTTACGCAAGTTGGTAGCTACTGCATGTACTGCCAATGCACCGGCTGTTACACCAAGTGCAGCCATACCTACCTTGTCGGCATCGGCTTCAATACCAAAGCCGGGGAAAGCAGAAGCTCTTTCATACAAACGACCATTGTCCCAATAGTTTTCTTCGCTACAACCAAAGCAGCCATGCCCACTCTGAATGGGGAAACTCACCCCGTTATTCCATCGCATCACTCCACAAGCGTTATAGGTGCTTGGTCCTTTGCAACCCACCTTATACAAGCAGTAACCTTTCTTTGCATTTTGATCGTCGAATGATTCAACATACAAACCTGCATCGTAGAACGGACGACGGTAGCAGGTATCGTGTACACGCTTGCTGTAGAAGGCTTTCGGACGACCGATGTTGTCGAGTTCAGGCAAACGATCGAACGTAACCACGTGTACAATTACGCCAGCCATTACTTCACCAATAGGCGGACAGCCAGGTACTTTGATCACTGTTTTTCCTTTCACCAATTTATGAATAGGCGTAGCCGATGTAGGATTCGGTTTTGCGGCCTGCACACAACCATTGCTGGCACAACTGCCCCATGCAATTATGGCTTTCGCATTTTCAGCCGCTTCTTCCAGTATTTGCAAAGAGGTTTTACCACCAATCATACAATACACACCATCTGCCGCGGTAGGCACACTGCCTTCTACGCAGAGGATGTATTCGCCTTTGTGTTTTTCCATGGTATGCTTCATGGCTTCTTCTGCCTGAAAGCCTGAAGCAGCCATTAAGGTTTCGCTATAGTCCAGCGAAATCTGATCGAGCAACAAATCGGCCACCATAGGGTGCGATGACCGAATGAAACTTTCGCTGCAACAGGTACATTCCTGAAAATGCAGCCAGATAACCGGCAAACGCTTTTTAGTTTCCAGCGCTTGGGTAACCTGCGCCACACCCGATGCCTCCAATCCCATGAAGGCGCCCATCATCGTACAAAACTTTGCAAAGTCGCGGCGGGAGTAGCCCTTGCGGGTTGCCTCTTCTAAATAAGTAGGCATTTCCCTGGAAGGAAAAAATGGCATAGACAAAAGTTGGAAGTGATAGAAGAAATACCGGATATAAGATTACTCATGACTATGAACTGTGATAAATGAGAACAATCAAATTGATGCATGACATTCGTCAGCAATTGCAGGTGAGGGCAGCTGGTAACTTGGAAACCATTTTAATGTATTGCCATATGAAAAAAGCCCTCTTGCTTGCATTTGCAGCATCTCCATTATCGCTGCTGGCCCACGAAGGACACGGACATGTAGCCGGCAACAATCCATTACACTATGTAGCAGAGCCTATGCATGCCATGCTATTGGTAATTGCACTTTCAGTAGTTGCTGCAGCAGTGTATGCCATCAAAAAGCAACGCAACAAATCATAACCGATGCATGAATTGTCCATTGTACAAAGTATTGTACAGATTGTAACTGCTGAAGCTACAGCCGCCAATAGCCGGCAAGTAGATGAAGTGGAACTGGACATTGGCACCATGAGTGGTGTAGAATTATCAGCCTTTCATTTTGCATGGAGTCAGGCTGTAAAAAACACGGTGATGGCTGATGCAAAACCTATCATCAACAGCATAGAAGGCAAAGCCAACTGCATGATGTGCGACACTACTTTTTTACTGGACCATTATGCTACGCCCTGCCCCAACTGTGGCAGTCATTTTATAGATATTCAACAAGGAAAAGAACTGAGGGTGAAAGCCATCAGTGTTCGATAACGGAAATTTAAAAGCCCATCATTATGTGTACTACCTGTGGTTGCGACGCCGATGCCAGCATTACGTATCATGCCATTGACCCTGCCCAACAAGCAGCTCCGCATGAACATACGCATGGCCACCATCATGAGCACCATCATGAGCACCACGACCATCCGCATGAGCATGGTCATCATCATCACCATCATGGCGATCATGAGCATCCGCATCATCATGAGCATACACATGCACATGGCCACAGCCATACGCACAGTATACAGCTGGAGATAGATGTACTGCAGCACAACAACAAACTGGCCGAACGAAACCGTGGGTATTTTGAAGCCAAGCAAATACTGGCCATTAATTTGGTAAGTTCCCCGGGCAGTGGTAAAACCACATTGCTGGAAAAAACATTGGCCCGATTAAAAGACCGCATGCCCTGTACAGTGATTGAAGGCGATCAGCAAACCATGCAAGATGCCAACCGCATAGCTGCTACCGGTGCCAAAGTGGTGCAAATAAATACGGGGAAAGGCTGCCACCTCGATGCCGATATGGTGAACAATGCCTTAAAACAATTGAAACCGGCAGACAACAGTATCGTGTTTATTGAAAACGTGGGCAACCTCGTTTGTCCTGCCATGTTCGACTTGGGCGAACAAACCAGAGTGGTGATAGCCTCTGTAACGGAGGGCGACGACAAACCATTGAAGTATCCCGACATGTTTCATAGTGCACAGCTCTGCATCATCAACAAAACGGATTTACTGCCATACGTTCCTTTTGATGTAGCCACGTTTAAGGCCAATGCGCTGAAAGTGAACCATCACCTGCAATTCATTGAGCTATCTGCCTATAAAGAAGAAGGATTGGAAGCATGGCAAGAATGGCTGCACAACCAGTTGCATGTTCATCATGTACATCATCATTAATCTACAACCGTTACACTTATGTGCTTAGCCATACCCGGAAAAATAGCCAGCATTGCCGGCCAGCTTGATGAAACCTTCAGAACTGGTAAGGTATCGTTTGGTGGAATTATAAAAGAGGTTAATCTGTGCATGGTGCCAGAGGCCAATGTGGGCGACTATGTAATGGTACATGTAGGCGTTGCCATTAGCGTAGTAGATGAAGCTGAAGCACAACAAACCTTTCAGTACCTGCAGCAAATGGGTGAAGTGGAAGAATTGGAACCCGATAAACAATAGGTGTAATAAGCTACAATATTGTGTTGGTAAATTTGGTAATTGGTTAGTGCTTGCTAAAACTTAGCAAGCACTTTTTTCATTTCAGTGGCAATGTCATCCAGACACAAGTTGCTGATGCTGCCTTCATGCGTATGTAAGAGCTGCTTGTAGTCGTAACTGAAAGTGCCGGCATCTACCTGATTGCCTACTTCGCGGTAAGCATCTCTATAAGAAACGCCTTTGTTCACCAAGTCATTCATGGCTTCTACCGTAAAGAGGTATTTGTATTGTTCATCTTTCAAGATGTCTGCCTTCACCTCCATGTGGCTCAGCATGAGGCAAGTCATTTGCAAACAAGCTTTCAAATCGCTGATAGCAGGAAACAGAATTTCTTTGGTCAACTGCATATCGCGGTGATACCCGCTGGGCAGGTTGTTGATGAGCAGCGTCAATTCGTTGGGTGTAGACTGAATGCGGTTGCACTTGGCACGAATCAATTCAAACACATCCGGATTTTTTTTGTGCGGCATAATGCTGCTACCCGTTGTGAGCTCATCCGGAAATTTTATGAAACCAAAATTCTGGTTGATGTACAAGCAACAATCATAAGCCAGTTTGCTCAACGTGGCAGCAATATAACTGATGCCTGTAGCCACCGCTTTCTCAGTTTTACCACGACTCATTTGCGCATATACACTGTTCCAGTTAAGGGTAGCAAATTGTAATTTCTCTGTGGTGCTTTTTCTATTCAATGGAAAAGATGAACCATAACCGGCGCCACTGCCCAATGGATTTTTATTGGTGATGGCATAAGCAGCTGCCAGCATTTCCATGTCATCTACAAGGCTTTCGGCGTAAGCACTCAGCCACATACCTGCAGAAGAAGGCATGGCGATTTGCAAATGCGTATAGCCGGGAATGAGTTTGTCTTTGTGCTGTTCACTCAAGGTGATGAGCAATGAAAACAAGGCTTCCGTTTCCTGCTTCACTTCTTGCAGTGCAGCCCTCAAAAACAACTTGATATCTACCGCCACCTGATCGTTGCGACTGCGGCCGGTATGAATTTTTTTACCTGCTTCACCAATGCGTTGAGTGAGCAACAATTCTACGTAAGAATGAATGTCTTCTACATCTGCAGGCAGCACAAATCCCTGTTGCGATACTTCCGCATGAATATTGGCCAGTGCTGTTTGCACCAGTTCATTTTCTTCGGTAGTCATCACACCTTGCTCCGTAAGCATGGCTACGTGTGCCATGGAACCTTGTACATCAAACGGTGCCATCAGGGCATCAAATTCTTTGTCTCTGCCTACGGTAAAATGTTCTACCAGTTGTGAAGTTGCCGTAGCATCTTTCGACCAAAGCTTCATGATTGTAATTTTTTAGCTGACCACTTTTGATACCAACTGAATATACGTATTGATACCATCTTCGATTTCTGACAGATAAATAAACTCATCTGCAGTATGGCTGCGGGCACTGTCGCCGGGGCCAATCTTCAATGTTGGAAAAGGCATCAATGCTTTATCACTTGTGGTGGGTGAGCCATAGTAGCCTTTACCCAATTCCAAACCGGCTTTTACCAACGGATGATCCAACGCAATGGAAGTACTCTTCATACGAGTGGTGCGTGGCTTAAAACTGCTCTTCAAATTTTGCCTGAGCATCTCCAGCATTTCTTCAAATGTGTACAGTTCATTTACCCGCACATCAATCACAAACTTGCAGGTAGAGGGCACTACATTGTGCTGCACATTTTCTGTACCAATTACGGTAACGGTCATGCGACTGGGACCGAGCAATTCACTCACTTTATCGAATGTGCAATTGCGAATCCAGTTGATATCATCGAGAGCATTGTACAAAGCATTTTCGCCTTCATTGCGGGCTGCGTGGCCTGCTCTGCCTGGCGCTACACAATCAATCACCATCAGGCCTCTTTCGGCTACCGCCATTTCGAGTTTGGTGGGCTCACCTACAATACCAAAATCGATATGCCCTAAATAAGGCAGCACCAATTCAATACCGTTAACACCACTGATTTCTTCTTCGGCACTGGCTGCAAACACTACGTTGTGCGACAAATTTTCTTTGTCAACGAAGTACAAAAAAGTAGCAATCAACGACACAAGGCAACC
>JADLHL010000092.1 GCA_020848815.1 Chitinophagaceae bacterium
ATGGCTGCCGGCCGGATGGCGTTTTCAAACTCCCGTTCGGCGGCATTCTGGTTGTTGCTATCGGTATTCAAATTCGGATTGCTCATGACTTGGAATTACAAATGTGAGCAATCGGCAAATAGGGTGTGCTAAATATTTATCCCAATGTTTGTATGTACAAATGCGTAGCCTTTACCTTTGCGCAGCAGCAAATTTTTTACATGAAAGCATGCGATAGCCGATATAGCCAGTGCCTGTATTTTGCCAGCAGTGCCCTCAGCCGCAAAGTGGAGAAACTGGCCACCGAATGCTGGGCACCGGTAGGCCTCAGCCCCAGCCATGGCTACCTGCTGATGATTGCGATAGAAGAGCCGGGTGTGCAACCCAGTTTTTTGGTAGAGCAATTGCAGCTCACCCCCAGCACCATTACCCGCCTGATAGAAAAACTGGAAGAAAAAAAGCTGGTGGTACGTACCACAGAAGGCAAAATCACCAACGTATATCCCACGCCCAAAGGCAAAGACATGCTGCCGGCTTTAAAGGCCTGCGGTCAAGACTTTCATGAACGCTATGCTGCACAACTGGGCGACCGTGAAAGCAGCACATTGGTAAGCAGCATTTGCCAAATGACCGACAAGCTAAAGGTGTAATCTTTTTTTACTCCACCATTTGTATGTACAAATAGGCTACTGATTAGCAGTTACATCCGGATAGCAGCCTGTATAAAAGAACTCGTTTAAAACAAGACTATGCAATACAAACTCCTTGGCCGCAGTGGCCTCAAAGTAAGTGAACTCTGCCTCGGCACCATGGGTTTTGGCACCGCCACACCCTGGGGTGTAGATCAAAAAGCCAGCTTCGGCATTATGGAAGCATTTGGCAATGCCGGTGGCAATTTTTTGGATACCGCCAACCGCTATCAGGATGGTATGAGTGAAGAAATTGTGGGAGCGTTTATCAACCAACATGACCGCGACTACTGGGTAGTGGCTACCAAGTACAGCCTGTACGACAACCAGACCAACCCCAATGCCAGCGGCAACAACCGCAAGAACATGATGCGCAGTGTAGAGCAAAGCCTCAAGCGCCTCAACACCGATTTTATTGATGTGCTGTACCTCCACATTTGGGATGCCCTCACCCCTATGGATGAAGTGCTTCGTGGGCTCGATGATTTGGTGCGTCAGGGAAAAGTAAACTACATCGCCATCAGCGATACACCTGCATGGATGGTGGCCAAAGGCCAAACTATGGCGGAGCTGATGGGCTGGAGTCAGTTTGTGGCCCTGCAGGTAGAATACAGCCTGCTGCAACGAACTCCCGAACGTGACTTGATACCCATGGCCAAACATTTTGGCCTTACGGTAACGCCTTGGGCACCACTGGCAGGCGGCGCTTTAACGGGCAAGTATTTACGCAACGACCCCGGCCGCATTAAAGAAGGCAGCAAGCGCCTGAATGAACAAGCTATAACTATTACCAAAGAAGTGATGGCCATTGCTGAAGAAACAGGCACCACTCCGGGTCAGGTAGCACTGGCATGGACCATGCAGCAAGGTTTTTCTTCTATTCCCATTGTGGGTGCTACCAAGCTGAGCCAAATGCAGGATAATCTTAGTGTGATTGGCCTCCAACTCAGCAAAGAACACCTGCAACGCCTCGATGCTATCAGTAAAATTGAACTCGGTTTCCCCGGTGAGTTTTATCAGGAAGATGGCGTGAAGCTGGCCAACTTCGGCGGTTTTTACAACAAGGTTGAAAAGCGATAAACACTTGTTTCATCTGTGCATTTGTGGCGAAAGACTTGGCCGCAGATGCACAGATTTTTTTGATCAATAGCATGCCATAGGCATTTGTAAAAAAGCAACAGCGTCTGCTCTAAGAAGGAGCAGACGCTGTTTTTATTCACCAAAGAGGTTCAATTAATGTGCGGCATGCGTGGTATCGGCAGCATGAGCAGTGCTGTCGGTAGCATGGGCTGTGCTATCAGTAGCAGCGGCGGTATGCGCAGCTTCAGGCGCAGCACCATGACCTTCGGCAGCAGCACCGTGCTCACCATGAGCAGCGGCTTCTTTGTGCTCAAAACGGTACCAGTTGTCTTCTGCGGCGCCTTTGTTCCATAAACCCCAGGCTACCAGTACAAATGAAACCAGTACTGCAGCTACAATGAAAAGACCCAATCCGTTGGTGTTTTTGCCAAAGCCAGTAGAAGTATGTCCTTCGTGTGCCATAATGCGAATGCTTTAAAATTTGTGCAAACCTAATGTTTTGGGCAATTGCCTCCAATTTTAGGCCAGCCATTGTTGCCATTGAATAATGGCATCGGGGTTGGGGCAGTTGCGCAGGTAAATGTCTCTTTCGCTGTAGCGGCATACACCGGGGTAATCGCCTTCATTCAAACCCATATCTTCTATCACCTGAAAATGCAGGTGTGGTGGCCAGTTGCCATTTTCTTTTGGCTCACCAAAATGCGCCAGCAATTGGCCGGCCACTACGTAATTCCCTTCTTTAGCAAGGGTTAAATCGGCCAGGCTCAGGTGGCCGTACAACGTATAAAACTGTCGGCCATCCAGTTGGTGGCTCAGGATGATGGTGGCACCATAATCGCTGGGGTTGTTGTTGTAGGCATAGCTGTGCACCATGCCACTCACAGGCGCATACACAGGTGTGCCGGCGGGTCCCCAAATATCCATGCCCAGGTGCAGGCGGCGTGGCTCACCACCGGCAGCATCGCTAAAGTGTGGCGACCGGCTGTACACCGTGCGGTGTTCATTATAGCCGCCATAACCGTAGCGGGCACCGGCGCCTTGCAGCGCTGCAGTTACATACGCACTAAACGCTGAGGTATTGTTGAGCACATCAGCAGTGAGGGCAGCATTGGCATCGGTAAAATCCATAGCCAGCAAGCGGTCGGCGGCTGCATCAAATGGTACCAACGGATAAAACTGCGTCTGGTGTTTGCGGAGCCATTCTTCCAATGTAAAATCCTGATTCGTCATTTGTTATTTGTTGTTCGAAAATCTCCGCTGTTACTTACCCAACATTACAACAGCCATTACCGCAAAATGATCGGAAGCAAAACGGCCACCCCAAGTTTGTGAAATAGTAGCATGTTGCAATACCTGCCATTTGCCTTTCATAAATATATAGTCGATAGGTGCCTCATCTTTTTCCTTCGGCCCAAAACCATTAAAGGTGCCCACCGGTCCGTAATGACCGGTTTTGCTGAGGGCTTTGGCATCAGTGAGATGCAACGGATTGGTTTCATCCACGACAATGCGAATGGGTTCATCTTTCGGTTGTGCATTAAAATCGC
The DNA here is from genome assembly GCA_020848815.1 of Chitinophagaceae bacterium. GTDB lineage: Bacteria > Bacteroidota > Bacteroidia > Chitinophagales > Chitinophagaceae > Phnomibacter. The sequence goes on from JADLHL010000092.1 coordinate 3,296, forward strand.
CGGTGATGATGGCTGCTGTATTACCAGCAATGCTGTTTACTTTTTGCAACAGCAGTTGAGCACTCTGGCGGCGGGCTTCCTGCCCTATGTGATCGAAATGCGTATTGAAATGATAGAAAATTTTACCCGACTTTTTGTGTTTGAATTTTGCCCAGGTAACGATACGTGTAATGGCGGCATCCCAGCTTTTGCTACCGGGCACGGTGGGCGTAAGGCTCAGCCAAAATGTTTCGGAAGCCAGCAGTTCCAGTTTTTCTTTTTTGTAAAAGATGCCGGAAAATTCTCCTTCGTTATCACCGTCTTCGCGGCCCACACCAGTGAAGCCATACGCTGGCAGCAACGCTTTTAAATCGGCTACCTGATTGGGCAAAGCTTCCTGCACTCCCAGCACATCCCACTGGTGAAACAATACCTGCGACACCACTTTTTCTTTTCTGTTTTTCCAGTGGTTCGGGCTGTCGCTGGCTACATCTAACCGAATATTAAAAGTAGCAACCGACAATTGCTGGGCCATTCCTGCAACCGTCATCATCATTCCTACACAAAGCACCCACAGTTTTTTCATGAACGTTTTTTTAATGAAATCATACGCATCACTCCAACTTGAAAGTAATGGCTTGTATATGACGGTAAATTACCTTTTGTCCGTTATGCTCAGCAGGTACCCATTTGCCACTTGTCTGTATCACCCGCACCGCCTCTTCAGCCAATCCATCGCCTGGATCATTCATTGACTTCACTTCTTTTACAACACCCTGCCTGTCTATCTCAAATTGTACACGCACCACACCCTGCGTTTTTTTTCGCCATGCTTTTTTGGGATACTTGAGATTTCCTTGCAGATATGTTCGCCATCCATCAGCACCGCCTGGAAACTCCGCCGGTTTATCTACGATGATAAATATTTTATCGTAGCCCTTATCAGTGCTGTCTTTGGTTTGAGCCGCAGCAATACCTGCTGTTGTGAGTGTAAGTAGAATGATTAAAAAAATGCTACGCATATCAACTTTCGTTTTTCCAAAAATAGCTGTAAAAGAAATGCCGTTTTAGTGGTTGGCTTTTCGCTAACGAATAAATAACCGGCATAAAAAAAGGCCCGTTGACTATGTCAACAGGCCTTTCGCTCAGGCAGCACATTATTTCACAATCACTTCATCAATAAACAGGTGCGACGGTTTGCCGGCGCTTTCGTGCCAGGCAGGCAGCAGGCCGCCGTTTACTACAGTTACTTTTACATAACGTGCATTAGCTGTTACATTGGCACCCAGCGTTTGTACTTCGGGGCCTTTTACAGTCGCATCAATTTTATTGGTGATGTTTGTAAGCGTTTGCCAGTTTTGACCATCATTGCTGTAAGCAAATTGTACTTCCTTCGGATACACAATCCACGGGCTTACATCTTGCAACACATGTACGCCTACAAAACTCACGTTCTTAGATTGACGCAAATCAACAATGGCTTCGAAATTGCTATCGAAGTAACTCTGCCACTCGCCGCCACGCCAGTGCTCTGTACCGAGTATGCCATCTATGAGCATGCCATTGCCACCGCCTGAGTACATGGTATTTACCTTGCTCAAAACCGTAATGTCCTTATCGGCAGGAATGCGGTAAAACTGCTGTGATACTTCCCGGCTTTTCACCTGACCTTTTTGCGCATAAAAATCAACATCCACCGTTTCGGTGATTGTAAACGGCTGCTGATATGGCTGATAGCTTCCGCCTTGTTCGCCAGCTTTGCGAATGCGGTAGTAAATAGTAACGCCATTGGCTACGGGTTGAAATTCTACCATTGTACTGCCGGCAAATTTGTTGCTGTTGTTAGCCAATGAAGGCACAGTCACAAACGCATCATCGTTCAGCTGCGTAGCCGGACGATCTTGCATGGCCACACCACGCTGCAGGTTGGGCTGGTTGCTCATTTGCATGTCTAATACGCCACCATTGGCAATATCGCTGTGGCGAATGAATGTGGGACTGTATGGCTTGCCATTCAACGTAGCTGATTGTACATAAAAGTTATTGGTAGTTCTGCCATTTGCTTTTATCACAAATTGCTTTCCGTTTTCCAACGACACTTTTACTTCATCGAACAATGGCGTACCCAATGCATACTGGTTGCTACCCGGTGTAACCTGATAGAAACCCATGGCACTCATGACAAACCAGGCACTCATTTGACCGCAGTCTTCGTTGCCAATCAATCCATCTGGTTGGTTGGTATAGAATTCTGTACAAATGCGATGAATCAATTCTTGTGTACGCCAGGCCTGTCCTGCATAGTTGAACAAATACGCAATGTGATGACTCGGTTCGTTGCCATGTGCGTACTGACCAATGAGCCCCGTTACATCGGCCTGATCACGACCACTCATGGGTTCATCAGTGGTAAACATCAGGTTGAGTTGTTTCAAGAATGAAGCATCGCCACCATGCAGATTAATCAGGCCACTAATATCTTGCTGCGCAGAAAAAGAATAATGCCAGGAGTTGCCTTCAGTAAAGAAGTTGTTGACTTCGCCGGGCTTAAACGGATTGTACCACAGGCCCTGCATTTTACCCCGAATGTGCTTGGTAGTTGGGTCAAAAAGATTGCGGTAGTAATGTGCACGTTGGTAATAATCGTTGTATACTTCTTTGTTGCCAATGCTTTTGGCAAACTCCGCAATGCACCAGTCATCGTAAGCATATTCTACCGTTTTAGAAGCACTCTCATGATCTTTTTCATTGCCAATAAAACCATGCTTGCGGTAGGCATCCAACCCAAAGCGATTGCTACCTGCATAAGCCGTCATAGCTTGCAAAGCCAGTTGTGTATCAAAACCTTTGATGCCTTTGTTGTACGCATCTACAATCACCGGTACAGAGTGGTAGCCAATCATGCAAAAGGTTTCGTTGCCACTCAGCTCCCACACGGGCAGCATGCCGCCATGCTGGTGTTGTTTCAAAAATGTTTGTACAAAATCCAATGTGCGTTTGCGGTCGATGATGCTGAGTAAGGGATGCAAAGCCCGGTGCGTATCCCACAATGAGAAAACGGAATAATTCGTAAAGTTCGTGGCTTTATGCACTTTCAAATCGGTGCCTCTGTAGTCACCGTTTACATCGGTGTATACATTGGGGGCCAGCATGGTGTGGTACAATGCTGTATAGAAAATGGTTTGCTGATCTTTCGTACCACCCTTCACGGCAATTTTTCCCAACTCTTTGTTCCAGGCAGCTTCGGCTTTTGCCCGCAGGGCGTTGAAATTCCAGTCTTTGATTTCTGTATCGAGGTTGAGTTTGGCATTGGCCATGCTTACACCAGAAATACCCACTTTCAAGCGTAAGGTTTCGGCACCATTCAATGCAAACGACAACCATGCTTTTACATTTTTGCCCGTCATTGTTTTTTTGCCTGCTTGTTCTACATCATCATTGGCAATGCCATACGATGCCATCGGTTTTTCGAAACGGATGTAGAAGTACACATGCTGGTCGGCAGCCCATGATTTACTACGGCGCATGCCCCGTAACTCATACGCATTTACGATTTCCAATGAAGACTCCAACACTTCGTCGCGGTGTTGCAAATCAATCAGCACTTTGCCGTTTGCTGTGCCTGCCGGAAAACGGTATTGATGCATGCCCGAACGAACGCTGGTAGTAACTGCTGCCTGAATATTATGCTTGTCTAACTGCACTTCGTAATAACCGGCATTGGCTTTTTCTGTAGCATGCCGGAATGGAGAAGCGTAGTCTTTGTTTTTCCACTGCACAGCACCAGTAAAAGGCATGAGCAACAGATCGCAATAATCGGCCACACCGGTACCGCTGAGGTGTGTATGCGAAAACCCGTACATCAACGAATCGCTGTAATGATAACCACCACAACCATCCCATCCTTCTAATCGGGTATCGGGGCTGAGCTGCATCATGCCAAAAGGCATGCTGGCACCGGGGTAAGTATGGCCGTGGCCGCCGGTTCCAATAAAAGGGTTTACCATTTTGGCATAATTCACAGGCTGCGACCATGCCATTGCCCAACAACATATCCAAACCAGCATGGTCAAATTCAATCTCTTCATGGCTTTGTAATCTAAAAATGAGTGCAAAAAAATCTATATGTTTTTGTCAAAAAATAAGCCCGCCATAAGGCAGGCTTATTTTGTCAATATCACTAACGCTGAACAGTGTTATTTCTTAGCCCACCACAATGAAGTAAACACATCGTCGGCACCGCCCAGGAACTGCAATGCCTGTGCATAACCATTAGCGTTACTATTCTTCAATCCGGAAGGATAAATAAGGCGCTGCGGGAAGAACTTCACGTTGCTCGTCATAAAGTTGCCACTATTGAGTGCAGGCATGGTTACCAGCGGGTTCTCAATACATGGGTTTTCGATGAAAGGCAAGCCCAAACGACGGTGATCGTTCCATGCTTCCAGCGGCAACCATGGAGTTTGTGCAATGAACTTTTGCGTAATGATTTTGGTAAGGCGATCATTTCTTACCGAACCATTTTTATACAATGTATTGGAAGGATAAGCAATGGTAGCCGTACCAGCAGTGTTGGTATAACCATCTACATAACTCATGGTACGTGATGCACCAGGCTCAGTAATGTGATCATAACTTACAGAAGTACCCAACGCATTGTAATCATTCGATGCGAGATAAGCAGCCAGATGATTGCTTACACCCCAGAATGCAAAGCTGGATGCAATACCTGCTTCATAGGCCATCTTAGCACTCATTGGTACGGTCCAGCCACGTTCTGCTGCTTCGGCCAGCAGGAAGTACGTTTCCCATGGAGCGAAGAATACACGCTTGCTGGTACTGTTGCGGAACTGCAATGCCAAACGCGGATATGCACCTGCCCAACCTCTTACCTGATTACGAGAGCCGAGAGCACCCCAATCGCCGGCGTTGTAAGAGTTCCACGTATACGTTGCATCTACATTAATATCTGCAGCGTTAGATGGAGAAGCCAACAACTTTCTAACCGTTGTTTTAGATGAGTTATCCCATGAAGGATACGCACAAAAAGCAGGGTTGTTGAAATCGCCGGGTATCACAAATGCCTTGTAAGCTCTGGGATCGATGGCATTTGGCAAACCATCGTACCAGAAACCAGCCCGGGGGTTATTGGTTTTCTGCGACAAGTGCTGATCATACTTTTTACCCACGTAATCGGCAGGCTTAATAGATGCTTGCATGGCAGCACCTACCTGATCGGCAGATTTTACACCACCCAATCCGAACATGATGTTGTCGAGAGCAACAGGCAGCATTTGCGCATTCCATTCGCGGCTCATTACGCCTGTAAGGGCATCCCAACCTGGTTTTTCCTGTACCTGAAACATTTGAGCAGCATCAGTAATCAAAATACCAGAAGCAGCAGCTTCAAATTCTGATTTTGCTTTGGCAGCATCTACTTCGCTCAGGCGCATGGCCAAACGCAACCGCATGGAGTTGGCATAGCGTTTCCACAAATTGTAGTTGTAGCCATACGCTGGGTCTTGCTTGGCAAGACTGGAAGGATTAGACACATTCAGATCCAGTTTTTCACTGGCATCTTTCAGCTCACTCAGCATGTAGTAGTACACTGTTTTTACATCAGCAAACTCGGGGTTCACACCCTGAAAACCATTGATGGGAATTGGACCAAAGTTGTCGCTGAGTTCACTGTTCAGATAGGCACGCCAGATGCGGGCTACCTGCAACAGGTTGTTGGTGTATGGTTTTACATTGCCTGCAGCAATTTTCTCTTCTGCCACCTGAATACCGGTGTTGATAGCATTGAGCCAGCCAGAAATGTAGCTGTAATAGTCACTGCTCCAGCCATCGTTGGCTGCACCGGAGGAGATACCGCCAGAAGCCTGCTGGTGACCGGCTGTTTTCCAGTACAGCACAAATACACGTTCGGCAATGTGCGGATCCATTTGTGCACCAATCATGGAGTTGTTGATGAAATACTCCACCTGCACTTGATCTACATTGGCTGCTTGTGGGTCGATGTTGATGTCATCAAACTTTTTGCAGGAGGCAAATACCGCAATGGTAGCCGCCAATAAACCTGCTTTATATAATGGTCTTTTCATGTCTTTTCTGTTTTGATAGCGGTTAGAAACTGAGGCTGAGGTTGATTAAGAAAGTGCGGTTGGTGGGAGGACTGGCGTTTTCGAAACCAGTAGCATTGGTACCCGTTGCAAACACAGATTCAGGATCGAGGCCATTCATGTTACTCTTGATCATCCACACGTTGTTGCAAGAAACACCCACTTTAGCTCTTTGGATAAAGTTTTTGCCCAGGAATGATTTAGGAATGTCATAACTCAGCTGAACGTTACGCAAACGAATGTTGGTAGCATCGTACAAGTTGGCTTCAGAAATACCGAGGTTGCCGGTTTGTGAAATGGCTTGCCAGTAGAGCTGAGGCGTTGTAGCTACAGTGTTGGCTTTGTAACCACCACTGCCATCAGGCACTACACCAGCTACTACAAAGTCTTTGCGGTCGCCGTCTTTCACAGTTACACTGCTAGAGCCATTGCCTTGCAGGTATACATGTGTAGCAGAGAAAATCTGACCACCGAAACGAGCATCCACCAGGAAGGCAAAAGTCAAACCTTTGTAACCAAATGTGTTGGTAATACCCATGAGACCGGTAGCTTGCTGGTTGCCCAAACGAACGTTTTGAGCACCACGCTGAGGCAAACCAGTGCTGCTCAAAATGAGCTGACCGTAATTGGCGCTTCCTTTGTCTTCTACACGCAAGAATTTGCTACCGTAGATTTCACCATACAAAGCATTTTGAACAGCGAGGATACCTACGTCGTCAAAACCACCCAAGCGGTACTCCGTTACTTTCCCTGCACTATAAATGTCTTTTACGAGGTTGCGGTTGCGGCTGAAGTTGGCACTGATATTCCAGTTAAATCCATTCTTGTTTTGCAGCAACTGACCATCCACCATAATTTCAAAACCCTTGTTCTGAATATCACCGGCGTTGATTTTACGAGCACTGTAACCACTGGTGGGGTCCATAGGCAGGTTAATCAACTGGTTGGTAGCATTTGATTTATAGTAGCTGAAATCGACACCAAATCTTCCGCCGAAGAAACGCAGTTCTGCACCTGCTTCAACAGATTTAATGAGTTCGTTTTTCACGTTGGCATCAAACAAAATTGAATTGCGGCTGGCAGTGGTGTTGCCATTGGGGTCGCGGCCAATGCTGTACACATTGTACAGTTGATAAGGCGACAAGTCATTACCCACAGCAGCATAAGAACCACGCAGCTTACCATAAGAAAGCCATTTGGGCAAGTCAACACCCATCTTATCAAACATGTCGGTAAATACATATGACAAGCTCACAGAAGGATAGAAGAAAGAACGGTTGGCTTTGCTCAAAGTAGAAGACCAGTCATTTCTGAAAGTGGCATCCAGAAAAATATAGCTATCCCAGTTTACACCTACAGTACCGAATACTGAATTGATGCGACGTTCGCTAAAGCTTTGAGAGAAACCAGGTGTTCCTCTGCTATTGTTGATGCTAAACAAATTGGGCACTTCCAGTTCGCCGGCATTGCTGCTGAGGCCAGAAGCTTTTTGCTTCATCAGGTTGCCACCTACGCTGGCATTACCACCCAGCTTGCCAAACAAATTATTTTTGCGGGCACTGAGCAAAGCACTGTAGTTGGTTTCGTTGAAGGTAGACTTACCCAGGCTGTAGCGGCCAGTAGTTGTTAATGGGCTACCAGAGTAAGTTTTTGCTTCGCTGTTGTTGGTGTACATATCCGATCCGCCTTTCAGTTCTACATCCATCCAATCTGTGATGTTATACTTCAAAGAAGCGGTCATAATGAAACGATCACGGATATCGCTGTTCAGGTTGTTGCTTTTTGCCCAGTAGGGGTTGATCTGATTGCCGGTAGTGTTGTACCAAATCATATTGCCAAACTGATCGCTACCAGCTTTAAAGCGGGTAATGTCCACTGTGTTGGGGAATGAATACAACATAGAAGAGGCGTTGTTCCAGTTGTTGCCACCCATGGGGCGGTTGCGGGCATCTGCTTGTGAATATTGTACTTTGGTATCAATAGTCCATTTATCATCTTTACCAAACTTGCTAACGCTTCTGCCAGTGATGTTGGTACGGGTCAGCTTAGCACCAGGTATCATGCTGCGGTCTTCAAAACGATTGAAAGAAGTATACACCGAAGTAGACTTGTACTGCTGCTGAAAAGACAGGTTGTGGTTTTGTGTAACACCCTGTTGGTAGAAATTGCTGAGGTTATCAAAAGCACGGAGGTTTTCTTTTTCACCAGCCCAGTTGGTTACCTGCTGGCCGGCAATTTTAGGGCCCCAGTTAGCACCGCCAATCGGATCATACACAGCATTTGAACCTTGGCCAAATTCTTGTTGCAATTTAGGGTTGGTAAAAATGCTTTCGAAGCCCAGTGTAGATGAAAGGGTAATACCCAAACCTGCTTGCTTTTTACCGGTTTTTGTAGAAATGAGGATAACACCATTACCGGCACGGGTACCATACAAAGCCGCAGCCGATGGTCCTTTCAGCACAGAAATGCTCTCGATATCATCAGCATTCAGGTCGGCCAGGCCATTACCCATATCCAATGATGGGTTCCAGTAATCATTGTTGCTGGCACCTGTAAAGTTGTCTACAGGTACCCCATCCACTACAATCAATGGTTGGTTGCTACCCGTCAACGAGTTGTTGCCACGCAAAATAATTTTTGAAGAACCTGCGGGGCCATTGCTCGAACGGATAACCTGCAAACCAGCTACCACACCACTCAAAGCGTTGGTAAGGTTAGGTTCACGGGCATCCAGCAGCGTAGAACCTTTCACCTGCTGCACAGCATAGCCCAACGATTTTTTCTGACGTTTTACACCAAGGGCGGTTACCACTACATCGCTGAGTGATGCATCAATACGCTGCAACGTCACAGTGAGTGTGGTTTGTGTACCTACCGCTACTTCTTCGGTAGTAAAACCTACATAACTAAAAACCAACACGGCATTGCTGCCATCCACTGCAATAGAAAACCGGCCATTGGCATCGGTTACACCGCCCACGTTGGTTCCTTTAATGAGATAAGAAGCCTGTGCAACTGCATGGCCATCTGTATCTTTTACCGAACCGCTTACGGTTCGCTTTTGTTGTGCCAGCCCTATGGCGGAGCACATCACTAATAGCAGGCTAAATAATAACGCCTGAGGTTTCATTCTCATAAATTTTCATTTTGGTTGTTCAGCAAATCGGGGTTATTTAAATTGTCTCTACTTTTTTTGATACTGTCTTGGCAATTTTTACTGTTTTTTTCGCAGCTATTTTTTGCAGCTCTTCATAATGGTCCATTACCAAAGCGGCAGGGCCAATTAAGGGCGCTTCTTTTCCCAGTGCCGATACTTTGATGACTGTGTTTTCGGCCAGTTTGGGAATACTGTTTTCATTAATGGCTTGTTGTATGGGTGCCAGCCAAAGCTTACCGGCTATACTTCCACGGCCACTCAGCACCACCAATCCGGGGTTGAGCAGGTGAATGAGGATGGCTACGCCACGCCCAATATTGTACGCCACTTCGCTCACCAGTTCCACCGCAAACCGATCGCCTTTGCCAGCAGCCTGCAGCACTGCATTACAGGCTTCTTCCAAATGGTCTTTGCTCAAGTTTTTAATGCTGGTAAGGCTACCATTAGCAATGCCCTGCAATGCTTTGTTTACAATCACTTCCATCGAAGCTTCTGTTTCTAAACAGCCCATTTTGCCACAGCTGCACAACTTGTTGTTGGTGAACATGGGGATATGGCTAAACTCTCCTGCAAATCCGTTATCGCCCCGAAACAGTTTACCATTCAAAATCAAGCCCAATCCTACACCCCAGCTCACGTTTATCACCATGGCATTCTGCTGATCTTTTGCTTCGCCGAAACGTTGCTCTGCAAGCGCAATCAGGCTGGAGTCGTTGTCTATTACTACCGGCAAACCAATGGCTGCCTGCAGGGTAGCTACAATACTTTGCTTGCCAGCTGGCAAAAAAGAATGGTTGCGACCTTCGTGCACATCTACAAAACCCGGCATACCAATACCAATACCGGCAATTTTTTCCAACGGCAAATTTGCCGATTGCACAAATGCCTGTAAGTGATGCGTCAGCTCCTGCAGTGCATTGGCATTTTCTGCCAAATGAATTTCCACTTTTACCTCGGGTACTACCAGCTGGTTGGAAGCATCCAAAATAGCCATGCGGGTTACGTGCTGGTCCATGGCCACCGCTACTACATAAATCAAATCGGTACGCAGGCGAAACATTTGAGCACGGCGGCCACCGGTGCTTTGCGCAAAACCGGCTTCCACTACCAAGCCTTCTTCTATCAGTTCATTTACGAGTTTGGTTACCAACGGCAAGCTTTTGTCGAGCTGCACACACATGTCAGCGCAGGACATCTCTTTGTTGAAGTATAAAAACTTCTCAATAGAGCGTTTGTATATCTCTTTCTTTTCAAGCATGGCAGGCAGGTAATCTCGCAATGAGAAAATAAAGATAGCAGCACTTTTTAATTTTTTACAAGAAGTGTTAAATAAATTTTATTAAGAAAGCGAAGCTTCTGAAATTCAATATAAAGCGCCGGATGGTGCCGGACAGTTGCGGAAGGCTGGCATGAAAAACCAGCACTTTGGCAGTGAAAAACATGGTTGCAAGGGCCGGGGGCGATACAAGCGTTAAAAAGAAAAAAGAAAGGGCCTCAAAATACCGCTGCTGTACTTCGGCATGGATATTGTCCACACCAGCCCGGGGCAGGCAATAGTCTACTTTGTTTAATCCGCATTATTCCTGCAATTTTGCCAACATTCTAAATATTTCGATTCCAGAGGAGCATCATGGGAATTTTCAACTTTTTTACGCAAGAAATTGCAATGGATCTGGGCACCGCCAACACCCTCATCATCCACAACGATGAGGTAGTGGTGAATGAACCCAGCATCGTTGCCCTTAATAGAAACAATCCGAAAGAAGTACTGGCCGTAGGCAAAAAAGCGTTGCTCATGCACGAAAAGACGCATGAAAGCATCCGTACCGTACGTCCACTGAAAGATGGTGTAATTGCCGACTTCAACGCTGCTGAACTCATGATTCGGGAGATGATTAAGAAAATCTATCCCAAAAAACCATTGTTTCCACCGAGCTGGCGCATGATGATTTGCATACCCAGCAGCATTACCGAAGTAGAAAAACGTGCCGTAAGAGATAGTGCCGAGCAGGCAGGCGCCAAAGAAGTGTACCTCATTCACGAACCGATGGCGGCCGCACTGGGTATTGGTATTGATGTGGAAGAGCCCGTGGGCAACATGATTATCGACATTGGTGGCGGTACTACCGGCATCACCGTAATAGCCCTGGCGGGTATTGTATGCGACCAGAGCATTCGTATTGCCGGCGACGAATTTACTTACGACATTATGGAAGCCCTGCGCCGCTACCACAGCCTGCTGATTGGGGAGCGTACCGCCGAGCAAATTAAAATTCAGATTGGTGCTGCCATGAAAGACCTCGACAGCCCGCCCGATGATATTCCTGTAAATGGCCGTGACCTTGTAACGGGCATTCCCAAGCAGATTATGGTAAGCTATACCGAAATAGCCGAAGCGCTGGACAAGAGCATCTTCAAAATTGAAGAAGCCATTTTGAAAGCCCTGGAAACCACCCCGCCAGAGCTGGCCGCCGACATCTATCGCCGTGGCCTCTACCTTACAGGTGGTGGTGCCATGCTGCGTGGCCTCGACAAGCGCCTGAGCAACAAAATAAAACTGCCCGTGCATGTAGCCGAAGACCCGCTGAAAAGTGTGGTACGCGGTACCGGCCTTGCTCTCAAGCACTACGATAAGTATCCTTTTATTATGCGATAAAAGCAGCATAGCAAAAATTCCAAATTCCAGTGAACAGCCTTGCACAACCGCCGTTTGGGAATTTGGAATTTTTTATTTTGGCATAACACTCCATGCGTAACTTTTTCCTTCTTCTCCGCCGCTTGCAGGTATTCTTGCTGTTCCTGTTGTTGCAGGTTATCAGTATTGCCTTGCTGGTGAGCTACAACAAAAGCCACCAGGCCAAATACATGGAGTGGGCTTATGATGCCACCGGCAGCATCAACAAACGCTACAGCAATATTGCGGCCTACTTTAGCCTGGCCGACAATAACAAACGCCTGGCAGAAGAAAACAACCGGCTGCGCAATTTGCTGGCCGAAAACTTTACCAGTATTGATACCAGTGCCACCCTGCGGTTGGATACCGCCATGGTTGACTCGAGCCGGGTAATCAGAAAATACCTGTGGCGTACCGCTGCTGTCATCAACAACTCGGTGGCCAGTCAAAACAACTTCATTACCATTGAAAGGGGCCGCCTGCAAGGCATAGCACCAGAAATGGCTGTGGTAAGTGCCGGCGGTATTGTGGGCGTGGTAACCGACGTAAGCGACAACATGGCCATTGTACGCAGCCTGCTGCACCGCAAAAGCATCACCAGCGTAATGCTGAAAAACGGACGCAACACAGGCCTGCTGGAATGGGATGGCAAAAACCCTGGCCTGTTGCAACTGAAAGGCATACCAAAAAGTACGGCCCTGAAAGTGGGCGATACTGTACTCACCAGCAATATTTCGCTCAACTACCCTGCCGGCCTTATGGTAGGCACGATAGCCAAAGTGGAAAAGGAAACCGATGGCAACAACTACAAACTGCAGGTAAAACCCGGCAACAATTTTTATAGCGTTGATTATGTAGATGTGATTGAAAATCTTTTTCTGAAAGAGCAGCGAGACATTGAACAACGCATCAACAAACAACAGCAACAATAACCCGCCACAAGGCCCGCAACATGAGCGAACCGGTTAAACAAATCATCCGCTTTATATTTTTTATACTGGTGCAGGCACTGGTGCTAAACCACATGCCCGCACTTCACCGGTTTGTAACCCCTTACCTGTACTTTTTGTACCTCATTTGGTTACCCTTCAATGTGAGCCGCTCTGGCATGCTGATTATCGGTTTTATCACCGGCTTTGCCCTCGATTTATTTACCAAAACTCCCGGCTTGCATGCCTCGGCCTGCTTGTGGCTGGCCTACTTGCGTACGCCTTTGCTTAAACTATTGCTGCCCGGCGAAACCAAAGAACTCAAAACCGGCAGCAGCCCCAGTGTACGCAGCATGGGCCTTACCACTTACATTTTATTTGTGGTGATGCTTACCCTCTTTCACCACAGCTGGCTGGTACTGCTGGAGTGGATGAGTTTTGGCAGCTTCCTGTATTTCATCGGCAAAGTATTCTTTACCACACTGGCCAGTTTATTGCTCATCCTTATTGCCGAGCTGCTGTTTCGCCCCATTAAAAAGCGGAGAAAGGACTAAACGGAAAACTGTATTTTTCCCGTTCAACCCTTGGGAATGGATACAGCTTCGGCACTGGCTCAATTACACGATTTTACACAACGCATTGTACCCCTGCAACCACAGGAGTGGGAAGCATTTTCCAGCATATGGTCGCCCATGGAGGCCAGTCGCAAAACGCTGCTCACCAAGGCCGGCGATACCGAACGTTATCTCTATTTTGTAGTCGAAGGCATTCAACGCATTTACTACAGCAAGCCCGACGGCAAAGAAGCTACCCTCGTGTTTTCGTATGCACCCTCCTTTGCTGGTGTTATTGATTCACTACTGTTGCAACAACCCTCCCGCTATTATATGGAAACGTTGACGCAGAGTCGTTTTTTACGTGCCCATGTGCAGCAGTGGCAGCAACTGGTGGCTACACATAGCGGCATTGCAGCACTCAGCCACAAAGCGCTGTTGCTGGCCATGAGCGGCATTATGGAACGCATGACTGAATTGCAATGCTTTACCGCCGAAGAAAAATTCAGACGGTTGCTGCAGCGCAGCCCGCATGTGTTACAACTCATTCCGCACAAGTACCTGGCCAACTACCTCAGCATCGATGCCAGCACTTTCAGCAAACTGTTAGGTACTGTCAGAATTTAAAAATCTTGATGCAGACAAAGATTTTGCTTGCCGACATGATGGAAGTTTGCCCTGTAAAACAATCCATCACACATGAACAACAGCCGCTGGCTGCAGCCCTTGCAGCAACAAACTGAAACCATGCTTTCACAAGCCATTGCTCAATGGCAGGTGCTACCACATGCGGTATTTGCCCAGGCGCCACAAGCCAACAGCTGGAGTGCCAACGAGTGCCTGCAACACCTCAACAGCTATGGCGATTTCTACTTGCCGGCTATTGAAAAGGCGATGCAACAACACAGTACACCTTCCACACACCCTTTCAAAGCGGGCTGGCTGGGTGGTTGGTTTACACGGATGATGCAAACCAACCCCACCGGCCAGCCGGCAAAAAAAATGAAAGCACCAAAGCAACATGTACCCGTTGCGCTGCCACCTTCTCACGAAGTGATTGCCCGCTTTATTGATCAGCAGGAGCAATTGCTACAACTGTTGCAACAAGCCGAAACATCCAACCTCAGCCGCATCAAAGTGCCCATTTCCATTGCACCAATGAAAAAGTTACAACTGGGCGACGTGCTGGCTTTTTTGGTGGCGCACAACCACCGGCATGTGCAGCAGGCCCACCGTGCATTGCAGGCAGCCAGTGCTTTACAGGGCTAAATGCAGCAACAAATCCTACAACCGGGGACTACCTTTTTCAGCGGGCAGAAAAATTTTTGTAATTCGTTTCTGCAAGTGCAGGCCGGTGGCTGCTACCTTCGTCGAAAGTTGTCAGGAGTACGTATACATGAATGATTTCCATTCGATCAGGAGCCGCATCATCCAGATCATTTTCGCCGCCACTTTCCTTGTGATTATTCTGCAGTTGTTCAACCTGCAAATCCTCAACGAGGACTATAAACTAATGGCCGATAATCAGGCCATTTACCGCAAGGTGGTATACCCCAGCCGGGGCCTCATCATCGACCGGAAAAAGCATGTGATTCTCGACAACACTACGCTGTTTGATTTGGTGCTGATACCTGCCCAACTCAAACAGGGCTGCGATACGGCGGCACTCTGCAACATCCTCAATATTTCGGAAGAAGAGTTTAAGAAGCGGGTCATCAACAGCATAGTAAAAAACGGCCGCTACCAACCCAGCGTGTTCGAAGGCCTGCTCGATGAAAAAACGCATGCCCAGATAGCAGAAAAACTGGCCCTGTTTCAGCCGGCATTTGACCTGGTAGAACGCCCGGTGCGTAAATATCCTTACGATGCAGCGGCTCACGTATTTGGCTACCTGGCCGAAGTAGACCCCAAGTTTTTGGAACGCTATGGCAGCGAAGGCTACCGCCAGGGCGACTACGCCGGCATGACCGGGCTGGAACGCACCTACGAAAAAGTACTGATGGGCCAGCGGGGTATTCAATACTGGAACAAAGACAACAAGAACCGCCCCACCCAACCGTATGAAGGTGGCAAATACGATACAGCGGCCGTTGCCGGCAGTACGCTGTACTCTTCGCTGGATATAGAACTGCAAGAGCTGGGCGAAAAACTGATGCAGGGAAAGATAGGCAGCGTAGTAGCCATTGACCCCAGAACCGGCGGTATTCTGGCCATGGTGAGTGCCCCATCTTACAGCCCCACATTGCTCACGGGCAACCAGCGCCGCAAGCATTTTTCTGAGCTCTACACCGACCCCCGGCTGCCGTTGTACAACCGGGCCATTACGGGTGAATATTCACCGGGGTCTACTTTTAAAACCCTGCAAGCCATTGTGGGCATGCAGGAAGGTGTGATTACGCAACGCAGCGGCTACCCCTGCCGCGGCGGTTATTATGAATGTGGTACGGGTAAGCCCAAATGCCACGGTGCCGGCCATGCCCCCGACCTGGAGCATGCTATTGCCACCAGTTGCAACAGTTATTTTGCCGACGTGTACCGCAAAATACTCGACCAACCCCGATATGGCGGCGTTGACAGCGGCATTGCCGTGTGGGATCAGTACATGTACAAGTTTGGCCTCGGCCACAAGCTGGGTGTAGATCTTCCTTCAGAAAGAGGCGGCAATATTCCTACCTCGAAATACTACCGCAAAATATTTGGCAACAACTGGCACAGCTGCAACACCGTTTCTAACTCCATTGGCCAGGGCGAAGTAAACAGTACAGTGCTGCAACTTACCAACGCCATTGCTATGATTGCCAACAAAGGCTGGTACTATACTCCGCACATGATAGACAGCATTGAAGGCGGCGATCAGTTTGGCTTGCTCGAAGCCTATCAGAAAAAAATTGAACCCGTACACATACCCGACAGCATGTTTGAAGCAGTGCATGCCGGCATGGAAGCCGTAATGAAACCTGGTGGTACCGGCTGGCGGCTGGCAGTGCCCGGCATTAATATTTGTGGCAAAACCGGTACCGTAGAAAACTATTACAAGGGTAAAAAACAAAAAGACCACTCGTTTTTTGCCGCCTTTGCCCCACGGGAAAATCCACAGATTGCCATTGCCTGTATTGTAGAAAATGGCGGCTTTGGTGCCACCATTGCCGCACCGGTGGTAAGCCTGATGCTTGAAAAATACCTGCACGATACCATCAGCGACAAACGCAAAGAATGGATAGAACGCTACAGCAGCATGAAGATTACGCCTGCCCGTATTGCCGATGAAATTCGCAAACGGGACAGCATAAAGCTGGCCAAGGACGAAGAACGGGCCCGCCGCCAATTGCTCAACAGCATTAAAGAAGAAACCGGCATTGATAGCGAACAGGAAACGGCTACCCCCGATACACCACCGGCCAAACCCAAGCAACCTGCTAATACAAACGGCAAAACCGTTGGCCTGTTGGCTCCTACCGATGAACACCGCAAACGCAAATCATTTTCACAGCAGGCCTAATATTTTCCCGCATGTCGCAACCAACCCGCATCATTTCCAAAGGCATCAACTGGCTATTGCCCGTGATGTACCTGCTGCTGGTATTCATTGGCCTCACCGCCATTTTTTCGGTGGAGTACCGCCCCGATGTAAACATTCTGCAAGCCATCACCGGATTAAAAACCAACTACAGCCGCCAGCTTTTGTTTCTGGTGATTTGTTTGGTATTGGGCATCCTTATTTTACTTACAGATAGTAAGTTTTTTACGGCCACCGCCAACCTCTCGTATGCATTGGGCATACTGCTGCTGCTGGCCACTTTTGTGGTGGGTAAAGAAGTAAATGGCTCACACAGCTGGATACCGCTGGGCTTTATGAACCTGCAACCAGCAGAAACCTGTAAAATTTTTGTGAGCCTGGCACTGGCCAAATACCTCAGCCGCATGGAAACCGACTTTCGCCAATGGCGTAGCCATGCCATTGCCATCGGCCTGTCGCTTACACCCGCCGTATTTTCCATTTTGCAAAACGAAACGGGCCTTGCATTGGTGTACTTCGCCTTTTTTATTCCACTGTACCGCGAAGGCTTACCCTCAGCCTATCTGGTTGTAGGCGTATCGGCAGCCATATTGGTAGTGGCTTCTATCCTTATTGACCCCAATACCTTGTTTTACATTTTGACCGGTTTGGTGGTTGTAACCTTATGGCTCTTACGTCGTCGCATCCGCCGCAATAAATCGTTGCTGCTCATCATAGCCGGCGTGTATTTGCTGAGTGTGGGCATTCAAAAATTTGCCGTGCCTTTCTTGTTCGAAAACATCATGCAGCCTTATCAGGTAGAACGCATCATGAGCATGTTTGGTAAAGATTATGTGCCCAAAGACCCCGCCAAGCTGGAAGCACTGATGAAGGAAAAAGCCAAGCAGGGAAAGATTAATAAAGACGGAAAGAAAGAAGAAAACTACAACGTAAAGCAAAGCAAAATTGCCATTGGCAGCGGCGGCCTGGCTGGCAAAGGATTTTTAAAAGGTGCCGTAACGCAAGGCGAATTTGTGCCAGAACAACACACCGATTTTATTTTTACCGCCCTTGGCGAAAGCTTTGGTTTTTGGGGCTCCAGTCTCGTGGCCTTGTTGTATTTCAGTTTGCTCATGATTATCATCAACATGGCCGAACGACAGCGAAGCACCTTTAGCCGGGTGTATGGTTACTGCGTGGCAGCTATTTTATTTTTTCACGTAGTGGTCAATATTTGTATGACCATTGGGTTGGCTCCGGTGATTGGCATTCCACTGCCCCTCATCAGTCACGGCGGCTCTTCGCTCATGACCTTTACCATTCTCATTTTCATCTTCGTTCGCCTCGATGCCGACCGGCAGGTAGTGCTGCGGTAAGAGCGAAGTAAGAAGTACGAGGG
>JADLHL010000093.1 GCA_020848815.1 Chitinophagaceae bacterium
ACCGTTTTGCCGCCAGTGATAATATGCAATTTGCACTGGTTGGTTTTACCGTAACCGATGCCGATGGCAAAACAGTTTTCTCCAACCTGGGCAATGCCGGCCTTGCCCCGGCCAGCTGCCAAAAAATACTAACGGCGGCTGCAGCATTCGACCAGCTGGGCAGCAGTTTTACCTACAAAACAAATGTGAGCCTGAGTGGCACTGGCAGCGGCAATATCTGGAAAGGTGATTTGCTGGTGCAAGGCAGCGGCGACCCTACCCTCGCCAGCTGGCGTTATAAATCGGTGCCCGATACAGCTTTCTTTTTTCAAACGCTGCAGGCGTTGCAGCAAAAAGGCATTCAACGCATCAGCGGCCACATCATTGGCAGCAACATGCAGTTTAGCCCTCAGCCCATTCCCGGTGGCTGGATTTATGACGACATCGGCAACTACTACGGCGCCGGCAGCTGGGCTCTCAACTATCACGAAAATCAGTTTGATGCCAGCTTTAGCGCCACAGGTAATGTGGGCGACCGCCTGCCGCTGAAACGTACCACACCCGCCAGCGGCTACGATGAGATTGATAGTTATGTAACTCTCGGCCAGCCCGGCACCGGCGACAACAGCATTATCTACGCTTCACCCTACAGCCCCAAGGCCTACATCAGCGGCAGCTTGGGCAAAACCAACCAAACCTTCACCATCAGCGGAGCCATCAGCGATGGCGAAACGGCCTTGCTGCAAGCCCTGGCGGATTACCTGCAGCGCAACGGCATACAAATAGATGGCGATGTACGGCCAGCCAGATTGTACGCTGCCAAACAGTTGAAAATACCGGCAGCCACACAATCGTTGACCAGTTTTCAATCGGTGGGTTTGGATAGCGTGGCGTATTGGTTTTTGCAAAAAAGCATCAACCTCTATGGCGAAGCCTTATTGAAAACCCTGGCCGTAAATGCCGGTAAACCCGGCGATACCGATGCCGGTGCAGAATGGATCCGCAACTTTTGGGCGGGCAAAGGCATCGATAGAAATGCCCTGCGGGTGAAAGACGGCAGCGGCCTTTCGCCACAAAACCGGGTTACCGCCAACTCGCTGGTGGCTGTGCTGCAATACGCCAAAAAGCAACCCTGGTTTGCGGCCTATTACGAAGGCTTTCCACTCATTCACAACATCAAAATGAAAAGCGGCACCATTGGTGGCGCCAAAGGATACACGGGCTACATCAGCGATAAAAATGGCAAGGAATATTGTTTTGCCCTGCTGGTAAACAACTACAGCGGCAATGCAAACACCGTGGTACAACAAATGTGGCAATTGCTCGATGTAATTACACAATTCAAATAATGCTTTCCCCTAAATTGCCACCCCAATAATTGACCAAACTGGACTATGGAAAATCAAGATTATAAAAACCACCGCCAAATGGTACCCGGATACCATTATGTGTTGTCGCTCATCATTCTTTGCTGCATCATTATTTCTTCTGTGGTGTTGGTAGAAAAACTAATGAACCCGCAGGAGCGAAATGTAGAAGCCATCTTTGCCTTTTTTGTATCGCTGGCGCTGGCTGGTTTGTTTTGGTTTGCCCGTGTGTTTGCCCTCAAGGCGCAAGACAGGGCCATTCGTGCCGAAGAAAATTTCCGTCATTATATCCTTACAGGCAAGCCTTTGCCTGCACAGCTTCGGCTGGGCCAAATCATTGCGTTGCGTTTTGCCAGCGATGCCGAATTTCCGGCACTGGTACAAAAAGCCGTGGCCGAAAAGCTCCGCAGCAACGATATCAAGAAAATGATTGTGAACTGGCGGGCCGATCATCATCGGGTGTAGGGCATACCGTTATTCCAATTACATGAGAACACTCCTGCTCATCATCTCCTTCATTGCGCAGGCAGAACCTGTTTTTGCACAATCGGATACGATTCGGTTTCAATTAATCAATGCCGAAGATGGCACTCTATTATTCGTACCAGTAAAACAAATTTATCCTGTCACAAAGGACAGCATTCAGATTCAAGCTTCTGAAATAATTGCATCATCACTATCAGCCAACATTGACAAGCCTTTTTATTTTGAATGGGGAGGTTGGCGTTCCCGCTTGATTACCCTGCGGAAGGATAGCGCTTATCTGCAAGTGCTACCGATAACCATGCATGATTATAGATATTATCAGCAGTATTATGAGACTCATGAATGCCCGATTTGTGGAGAGACCAAAAAACTTCTTCCGATTCGGTATTCTCTACCTACTGTAACTAACGTTTCAAACAAAAAGAAAAAGGCACAGAAATATTTTGATGGAGGCAATTGTATAGTTCAACCATGGACGCCAAAACTCTATTGTGGCAAAGACGACTTTCAATTTTAGCCTTTTACTATTTCCAACTGCTTCCACGCCTGCGGCAAATGCTGCGCAATATCCATCGCCGTCATGGCTTCGGTACCCATTGCTTTTGCAGCCGCATCACCAGCACTGCCATGCAGCCATACCGACAGTATCGCCGCATCTTGTACGGCATAACCCTGTGCCAGTAAGCCCGTCATGAGTCCGGCCAATACATCGCCGCTGCCAGCTTTGGCCATGCCATGGTTGCCCGTGCTGTTGAAATACACATGCCCGTTGGGCAATACAATGCGGCTGTAAGCTCCTTTCAGCACAATGCACAAGCGATAATGCTTCGCCATGTGTATGGCTTTTTCTAAGCGCAACGCATGGTTGCCACTGTAGCCAAACAGCCGGTCAAACTCACCCACATGCGGAGTGAGCACAATGGGTATGCGCAAAGCCGCCAGCTCCAAAATGGGCAACATATCTACCAGCAACGACAAAGCCGTGGCATCTATCAGCAACGGCACGGTGCTGTTTTCGAGCAGCCAGGCCAGCAGTTGTATGTGTTCTTCATCGGCCACCCAACCAGAGCCTACACCAATGGCTTTAATGCGCCGTTGCAGCTGAAAACTTTCATTGGCCAAAGCGCCTTTGGCGGCACAAATGGCTTCCGGATTTGTTTGCTGAATCAACGGCCAGGCGCTGGCTTCGGTGGCTACAGTTACGAGGCCGGCTCCACTGCGCAATGCTGCATGTGTAGCCATTACTGCAGCCCCCATCATAGCCGCACTACCCGCACCCAGCAAGGCATGGCCGCGGGTGCCTTTGTGGGCAAACCGATCATATTGAATGGGTTGCAACACTGCCAACGGATGCGTTACAAACCCGGCCTTGGGTAGATGTTGCTGCACAAAACCCGGATGCAGCCCTATGTCCAGTACTTCCCATTCGCCCACATAGCCGGCATTTTCCGGCAGCATAAAGGCAAACTTGATACATTGAAACGTAAAACAATAATCAGCTTCGATAACTGCTCCGCCATCGGTGAGTCCATCGCACCACAAACCCGAAGGCACATCTACCGCCACCACCGTATTGGGCAGGCTGTTGATATGCGCTACAATAGCGGCCATCCAGCCTGTGAGCAACCGGCTGAGCCCGGTACCAAACAAGGCATCTATCAAAATGGCATCGGCAGGTATAGCAGGAAACTGAAAGTTGGTTTCATCAATCTGAAGAACAGTACCACCCAAATCCAGCCAGCGCTGGTAATTCAAGGCGCAATCATGCGACAGCGGATGCACCGATGGCATAATGACCTGTACCGGAAAGCCATGCTGGCGCAGCATGCGGGCAATGGCAAGCCCATCGCCACCATTGTTGCCCTTGCCGGCCAGCACATACACGGGCTGCTCCGGCGAAAACTGCGCTACAAATCGTTGGGTAAAAGTTTGCGAAGCCCTTTCCATCAAATCGATGGAGGCAATGGGTTCGTGCTGGATGCTAAATGCATCCCATTGTTTGATTTCGTTGGCACTGTAAATGGGTATCATGCCGGGGTGCCGTATCAGCGTTTTTTACCGCTGCGGCGCTTTGAAGTTACGGCAGTTTTGCGGGCAGGCACCACCTGTTTTTTGGTGCCCGACTGGCCCTGCTCCACTTCCTCTTCATCGGTACTGGTGTTGAAATAAGGCCGGAAAACATTGGCTGCTCTAGAAGAAGAATAAATGCGGTTGGTGAAACGGTTACCCGTTACTATAATCACCGCCGTATCGGCTATCACCCGTTGAAACACGGCATTGTTGCCATGCCACCAACCGTTGTGGTACGGAATCTTCAGGCTGTCGTTGAAAATTTTGAGGCGCCAGCCCAGGCCATATTGCTCAATGGGGTCGTTGTATTTTTTATCGGTGTAGCTGGGTGTCCACGCACTATCAAGCCATGCTTTCGACAGCAGCACTTCGTGGCGGATGGCGCTATCGTATTTCAGCAAGTCGCGGCAGTTGGTGTACACGTTTTTATCGCCATAAATGGCATCCAAAAAGTTGAACGGGTAAGGCCTGCCTGCGGCATCCCAACTGGTGAGGTAATCGCCGGGGTTTTGATAGCTGAGCACATAGCTGTGCTGCATGCCCGCCTTGGCAAAAATGGAATCCTGCACATATTTGGGAAAGAACTGCCCGCTGGCTTTTTCAACAATCAGCGCCAGCAGCGCAAAGTTGGTATTGCAATACCTGAAGCGGCTGCCGGGCGTAAACTCCAGCCCGGGGCGGTTGGCATAAAACAAATACAACACATCGGTATTGCTGGCTACCCGCTTGGGGTCCCATTTGTACTGCGGAAAAAGGTTTGCATAGTTGGGCAAACCACTGCTGTGGTTGAGCAGGTTTCGCACCGTGATGCCCTTGTACGGAAACAGCGGAAAATATACCTGCAAGGAGTCATCGAGCTTTACCCGGCCGGCCTGCACCTGCTGCATGAGGGCAATGCTGGTAAATGTTTTAGACGTGGACGCCACATGAAAACGGGTATCCATATCTATGCTGTCGGTTTTATCCTGATCGGCGTAGCCGGTATAGTGTTCGTATAAAATGTGCCCGTTTTTGGCTACCAGAATGCCACCCGAAAAACGTTCGTTGCGCAGCAAAACAGAATCGAAAAAATGAGCCAGTGCGGCCTGGTATTGATTGATTTCAGTCGTGTCCAGCTTTCGCTCCGATACCCGTGGCAGCGGATTGCCCATGCTGTTGTTGTTGCAGCTCCAAAAGGTAGCCAGCAACATGCACAGCATCATCACCCCCATTATTCTTACACGCTTCATGGTTGCAAAAATGTTGGTTGAGGCGGAAACGACCAATTGACCGGGGCAATTTTGGCTTGCTTTTTTTACACAGCTGTTGGTGGGTGGATGGTTTGCCACCAATAGCATTCTTTAAATATGGATCAGGCTGCTTCTATTACAGCTGCCATTTCCCAGATTGAAAGCCAACAAAAAACATAAATTTATAGCTACACCTCAAGAAGATGGACAAACGCTTTTCAGAAATCATTCAACTCATTAAACAATCACGGACGAATGCTATCAGAGCCGTGAACGCTGAGCTCATCAACCTTTATTGGAATATCGGAGAATATATCAGCAGGAAAATAGCAATATCGGAATGGGGCGATTCTGTGGTGGCAGAACTGGCAAAGTATATACTACTACATGAACCTGACTTAAAAGGTTTTTCTGATAAGAATATATGGCGCATGAGGCAATTCTACGAGACGTATAAAGACATGCCAAAACTCTCAACACTGTTGAGAGAAATTAGTTGGTCAAATAATTTAGCCATCTTTTCAAGGTGTAAAACTGCAGAAGAAAGAGTCTTTTATCTGAATCTGTGTCAGCAAGAAAATTACAGTTTCAGAGAGCTGGAAAGGCAAATTTCCGCAAGTCTTTTTGAACGTACTATGATTGGTCATTCAACACTCTCAACAGTGTTGAGAGAAAGTCAACACAGCATCCCACCAACCTTTAAGGACAGCTATGTCTTTGAATTTTTGAATTTACCCGAACCATACACTGAAAGTGACTTACAACGTGGACTTGTAAGGCAAATGAAAAATTTCATATTAGAGTTAGGCAAAGATTTTCTGTTCATTGGCGAAGAGTTCAAATTACAAGTTGGCAACAGCGATTTTTTCATCGACCTACTGTTTTATCATCGGGGGCTGCAATGCTTGGTGGCCTTTGAGCTCAAAGCCGACAAATTCAAACCCGACCATTTAGGGCAACTAAACTTTTACTTAGAGGCATTAGACAGAGACGTTAAAAAACAAAATGAAAACCCGAGTATAGGAATCCTGCTTTGCAAAGACAAGGACAGTGAGGTTGTAGAATATTCCCTGAGCAGAAGTCTTTCACCAACAATGGTTGCAGCTTACAAAACTCAGCTTCCTGACAAAAAGTTGTTACAGCAGAAATTACACGAACTCTTTGAACAAGAAACAGATAAGTAGTAGCCTGATGGGGTTTCATTTCCAGCTCTTCGGAGTTTGCAATCCTGAACTCATTACGGTGGATTTACACCCCCCAAATACAAACTGAAACTATTTGAAACGAACGGACAAGGAGTTATGAAAATAGCCGCAAGTGTAAAGGGTGATGACTTTCGGTTATTTTTGAGTTGGCCGAATCTTTAAACTATATATGCAGACGTTTCAGTTAAGCACAACCTCAAGACTTCATTACGCAATCATCCTATTGACTGGAATTTTTTCATCTGCTCTATTTGTAATCAGCCTCGTACCGAAAGACACAAACTACTTTATTATCATGGGTATTATAGTTGGTCTTTCCTTTTTTGCATTTTGGCTTGCTGAAAAATACTCAAAACAGTTATTGGAGCTTTCTATTTCTCAGGAGTATTTACGCATTGACTGGATGAAACTTCCTCTTTTCTCAAACAAACAAAACAGACAAATAGCTTGGACTGAAATTGACAATTACGTGTATCAGACGGAAAAGGACTTTAACTTGTTCAAGCTGACACTTAAAGACGGAAAAAAATTGAAGTTCTCTATAGCTCATGACTTTGAACATCTGGAAAGCTTTCATGAATTCTTTCAATGTTTCCTATCTAAGATTGACGCTCTGCAAGAGCAACAAACAACCGGGAACGCAATAACTATCAAACAAGGAAAAACGTTTTATGAAACTCCTGTTGGAATTGGACTTGCTTTTTTGTTAGGAGGAATGATAGTGGTTGCCATCATCTTTGCTTTACTCAATCAAGACAAAAGGCCTGTAAAATGGGGAAAGCTGATTGGATGCATATTTGCTTGTCTGTTTTATATTCAACTTGTTTGGTCACATAACAGAAAGAAAAAAAAAGAGCGCCTAGAAGTGGTAATACTGCATCTCTTTTGGAATTGAAACCCCTAAACCATAATGGCGGATTTGAAACCCGCAAATGCAAACTGAAATAACTTCGGGATTGCACATCCTGAACAGCGAAGCGGCCAATCCCTTCCCAGCAACATCCACGCTTCTCACCGCTATATCCACAGCCCCTCGGAGAGTGCAGGTTGGGCCAATCGGCAGGGTTCGTTATTTTTGAGCATCATTTTTTTTACACAGCTGTTGGTGGGTGGAGGAACGCAACCCAATGCAGCCACAAATTGAAGTCCTCACAGCCTTGAAATCAGTATAGCATAGACAGCTAACTACATGCTTTCATTTGCCATAGCTTGCCAAGTCTCTTGCTTTTAAAATCTTATCTTTAATCCATGAATCTTTCAGCAGCAGAAATACAAACCATCAAAAAATACTTTCAGGACAAGCCGGTGCTGAAAGCATTTCTGTTTGGTTCCTCCTCGAGGGGCGAAGCGCTGCCGGAAAGTGATGTAGACATTTTAGTGGAGCTGGACTACGCTGAGCATATTGGCCTTGGCTTTGTAAACATGCAACTGGAACTGGAAGAAAAGCTGCATAAAAAAGTAGATTTAGTTTCTAGCAACGGCATTTCAAAACACATTCTCCCTTTCATCAATGCAGATAAAGAACTGATTTATGAAAGGTAAACAGGGCGATAAGCAAAGGATACAACACATGCTTGACGCTATCGCCGAAATTGAGCATTACACTTTTCAGACAAACTTCCCTACGTTTATTGAAAACTCCATGATGCGTTTTGCATGCATCAAACAAATGGAAATTATTGGCGAAGCGGCCAATTACCTTACAGCTGAAACAATAGATGCTTTTCCAGACATTCCATGGCGACAAATCATAGGGCTGAGACATATTTTGGTACATGAATATTTTGGTGTTGACAACAACCTGATTTGGCAAATCATCAGCAAAGATTTACCGCCTTTGAAAATGGGCTTGCAAGATGTTATCGCCACTTTCGATATGTAATCTTTCTTTCCAAGCAACGTCTCCCGCAGGGGACGTTGCGTATAGCATAGCCGACACGCCATTCCATTATCTATCTCCAAAAAGCAACGTCCTTTTCAAGAGCCGTTGCTGGCAACATCTTACCTCCTCCACCAAGTTTTCCCCCACTCCACAGCCCCTCGGAGAGTGCAGGTTGGGCCAATCGGCAGGGTTCGTTATTTTTGAGCATCATGAGCGACAAAACAACCAGCTATCCCAAAGAGAAAATCAAGATTCTCCTCTTAGAAAATATCAGTGAAACCGCCATTGCCAATATCCATCAGCATGGCTACGCCAGCATCAAAAAAGTGGCCGGTGCCCTCGACGAAGAAGCCCTCATCAAAGAACTAAAAGATGTGCATTTGCTGGGCATTCGCAGCAAAACCAAGGTTACCCGCAAGGTGCTCGAACATGCACCCAAGCTGCAGGCCATTGGTGCGTTTTGCATTGGGGTCAATCAAATTGATCTTACCGCAGCTACGCAGCAGGGCGTGTCGGTTTTTAATGCCCCCTACAGCAACACCCGCAGTGTGGCCGAATTGGTCATTGGTGCCGCCATCATGCTCATTCGCCGCATCCCCGATAAAAACAATGCAGCACATGCCGGCATTTGGCAAAAAGATGCCACCGGTAGTTTTGAGCTGCGGGGCAAAACCATTGGCCTGGTGGGCTATGGCAATATTGGCAGCCAGGTAAGTGTGCTGGCCGAAGCCATGGGCCTGAAAGTGATTTTTTATGATGTGCTCACCAAACTGCCGCTGGGCAATGCCGTGGCTTGCAAAAGCCTGAAAGAAGTGGTGAGCAAGGCAGATATCGTAAGCCTGCATGTGCCGGAAACCAACAGCACCAAAAACCTCATCAGCAAGCAGGTAATTAAGCAAATGAAAAAAGGCAGCATCCTCATCAACTATGCCCGTGGCGAAGTGGTGGATCTGGATGCACTGGCCGCTGCCCTGAAAGCCGGCGACCTGTCGGGTGCAGCAATTGATGTATTTCCGGTAGAGCCCGAAAAGAACGGCGAACAATTTGCTTCGCCGCTGCAGGGCCTCAGCAATGTATTGCTCACCCCACACATTGGCGGCAGCACCTTGGAAGCACAAGAAAACATTGGTGTAGATGTGAGTGCCAAACTCCTCGGCTATCTCGAAAAAGGCATTACCTATGGCAGCCATACTGTGCCCGCCCTAAGCCTGCCCATGCTCGAAGGTGCCCACCGCATTTTGCACATTCATAAAAACGTACCGGGTGTACTCAGCGAAATCAACACCGCATTGAGCAAGGCCCACATCAACATTTTGGGGCAGTACCTCAGCACCAATGAGCACATTGGTTACGTGGTGCTCGATGTAGACAAGAAGCTGAGCAAGCAAGCTTTTTCGTTGCTGAAAGAAGTGAAGCACACCATCCGTGCCCGCATGTTGTACTGAGCCAATTGTTAGCAGCGATACAAAAGCAGTGTTCTATAGCACTGCTTTTTTTATGGCGTATGCAAACCCCATGGTTGCTGCATCTTTCCACAAACCATGCAGGAAGCATCCGTCCGTCATTCAACATGATAAATTTCTGTAACATTGACCTACTTCTACCCACCACCTGAAAGAACCGTATGAGAAAAACAGCGTTCCTCCTGTTGCTGTCGGCCCTGTTGTACCAAAGCGGCCGTGCCCAGCAAGCAGCCATCGACAGCATTCTTAAAGTACTGCCCAAGCAACAAGATTCTACCTTGTGCATGAGCTACAACGAGCTCACCTGGCTGTACCGTGCCAGCGATAAACAAGCCGCTATTGCCTATGGCGAAAAAGCCGTGGCATTGGCCAAACAAATTAAGTTTCCCAAGGGCGAAGCACAGGCATACAACGACCTCGGCATTATTCAACTCGACCTGCAAAACATGACGCTGGCCAAGCAGTTGTTTCGGCAGAGTATGGCCATTCGTACCCAACTGAAAGACGATAAAGGCCTGGCAGGCTTGCATTTGAAAATGGGTATTGTATACAACAAAGAAGCCCACTACGATTCGGCATTGGATGCAGGTTTGAAAGCACTGGCACTCTATGAAAAACTGAAAGACGATTACGGTATTGCCACCGCCCTCAACAACGTAGGCAGTGCCAACAACCATGTAGGCAATGTTGAAAGTGCATTGGATTATCACCGCAGGGCACTGGCCATTCGGGAGAAAATAAACGATGTGCCGGG
The DNA here is from genome assembly GCA_020848815.1 of Chitinophagaceae bacterium. GTDB lineage: Bacteria > Bacteroidota > Bacteroidia > Chitinophagales > Chitinophagaceae > Phnomibacter. Next base: position 10,436 of record JADLHL010000093.1, read on the forward strand.
CATGGGTGCCAGCTATGTAAATGTGGGTAACGCTTATGTATTGCTGTCGCAGTTCGACACCGCTATTCCTTACCTGATAAAGGCAGAAGAATACACCCGTGCTACCAATAGCTGGGAGTATCTGGCCAGTGCTCTCAACAACCTGGGCATTTGTTATCTCTACAAAAAAGAATACGCAACAGCCAAACCCTACGCCGAAGAAGCATACGACATCCGCAAGCAGTTGGGCGATATTCGTTCGCAGGCCATTTCGGCCAATGTGTGTGGCCGCATACTGCACGGGCTGGGCCAGCATACCCAAGCAGAAGCCTTACTCACAGAGGCTTTGCAAGCAGCGGATACGTTGGAAAGTTCACTCACAGAAAAAATTCGTTTGCATGAAGCATTGGCCATGGCCTACGAAGGACAAGGCAAGTGGAAACAAGCTTTGGCTTCGGAAAGAACCCGCATTCAGCTAATGGATTCGCTGAAAGTGACCGACATGAATGCACGGTTCAGCGAAATGGAAACCCGCTACCAAACTTTGCGTAAGGAGCAACAGATTACAGAACAACAATATGAACTCAGCCGCAAAAACTGGATGATAGCTATTGCTGCTGCAGTATTGGTGTTGGGCTCTTTACTTGCCTATAGTTACTACCGCAGATTTAAGCTGAAGCAACAGCAACAACTGCAGGCTGAAGTGATGCGTCAACAGGAGCTGGCAACCAAAGCCGTGATGGAAGCAGAAGAAAATGAACGCAAACGTATTGCTACCGAACTGCACGATGGTGTGGGCCAAATGATGAGTGCAGCCCGCATGAACCTGAGTGCTTTTGAAAATGACTTGCTGCAGGAAGATGCAGATGCCCGTGCCCGCTTCGACCGCATCATTAGTTTGGTAGATGAAAGCTGTAAAGAAGTACGCAGCGTAAGCCACAACATGATGCCGAACGCCTTGCTGAAAAAAGGATTGGCAGCTGCCGTGAGAGAGTTTGTCGACAAGATTGACAACCGCATTTTGAAAGTGGCCCTACATGCCGAAGGCCTGAACGAACGACTGGATGCCAACACCGAATCGATGGTGTACCGGGTGGTGCAAGAGTGCATCAACAACGTCATAAAACACAGCGGTGCCAACCAGCTCGACTTATCACTCATCCACGACAATGACGGGCTGAGCATTACCATTGAAGATAATGGCCGCGGCTTTGATGCCAGCCAGCAAAGCGAAGGCATTGGCCTCAAAAATATTCGTAGCCGGGTGGCCTACCTGAAAGGCGAAGTGGAATGGGACAGCCGCCCCGGACAAGGAACTGTGGTTACCATATTTGTACCTCAGGCTGGTGTCGAAAAATAAAATACATTGCCATGCGAAAAATGGGTAAGCCAATCAACATATTCATTGTAGACGATCACCAGATTGTCATCGACGGTTTGCGTTCGTTGCTCACCGGTGTGGATGACTTCCACATTGTGGGCTACACCACCACGCCTACCGAAGCAGTAGCAGCCATGACCCAGTTGCAACCCGATATTTTACTGACGGATGTAATGATGCCCGGCATGACCGGCCAGCAACTGAGCAAGCAGGTGCGGGCCCGTTTTCCGCACATGAAAATACTTGCGCTGAGCATGAGTGGCCAGGGCGACATTGTAGATGAAATGATCAACGATGCCGACATCAATGGCTATGTGCTCAAAAACATTGGCAAAGAAGAATTACAAAAAGCCATTCTGAAAATTGCAGCCGGCGGCATTTATTTCAGCGAAGAAGTGCTGAAAGAACTGGAGAAACAAAGCCACATAAAAAAGGAAACAGAAGAAGCACAGCTTACCCAACGGGAAATAGAAATTGTACGCTTGATAGAAAAAGAAATGGGCAACAAAGAAATTGCTGAAGCCCTTTTTATTTCTGAACGCACCGTAGAAACCCACCGCAAAAACATCTTCCGCAAAACCCAAACCAACAGTGTGATTGGCCTGGTGAAGTATGC
>JADLHL010000094.1 GCA_020848815.1 Chitinophagaceae bacterium
GGCTGCCAATATTCACGGGTTAATTTGCGTTAGCCTGCTGCTGTAACCTGTCGATGTACGACTGCGTATACACAGTAAGTAATTCATTATGATGCATGTTACCCGTTTCCTGCCCAGGAAAATTGCTGCCCTGCCGCTTGTTGTTTTGGCCGGTGTAGTGCTTTGGGCAAACAGCGTTGCTGCACAGCACACGTTCATAGTAAAAGACCCGGGCAAGTACCAGCGTTTTCTGGACGCCCGTCAGTGGTTTACTTCTGCCCAGTACAAACTGGCGTATCCGGTGTTTAAAGAGTTGGAGCAGGCAGTAACCACACCTGTAGATATCAACCAGCAGTTGTATGTAGAGGAGCTGCGTTTTTACATGCTGGCCTGCGAACTGATGGAAGACAATCCCGGTGCCGAACCAAAGGCACAAGGTTATTTGTCGAGTAATGCCGGATCGTATCTCAAAGGGCAGCTGGGCTTTTATCTGGGTTCGTATTATTTCCGTCAGCAGCGCTATGCCGAGGCTATCACTGCTTTCGACAAAGCCAATGTAAGCAACCTCAGCAATGAGCAGGTGGCTACCATGCAGTTTCAGCAAGGCTATGCGTATTTCACGCAAAAGCAATTTGTGCAGGCAAAGCCCCTGCTTAATTCAGTACGGCAGTCTGCGGCATCACCTTATTATGCCGATGCCAATTATTACTATGGTTTGCTGGCTTTCAACGATAAGCAATACAAAGAAGCACTGCAGAGTTTTGAAGTAGTTCGGTACAATAAAAAGTACGAGGACATGGTGCCGTATTATACTGCGGGCATCAACTATTCCATTGGCGAAAAAGCCAAAGGCATGGAGCAGGCGGAAGCTGCATTGAAAACGGGCAATCCTTATTACAAATCAGAATTGCAGCAATTGGTTGGCCACGGTTATTTTGAAAAAGGAGAGTATGCCAAAGCGCAACCTTATCTTGAGCAATACGTAAAAAGTGCCGATAAAGTAAAGAAAGAAGACCTGTATGAATTGGCCTATTGCTACTACATCAGTCAGCAGTATGCAAAGTCAATTGAGGCATTTAAACCACTGGCTGGTGGCGATGATTCGCTGAGCCAGCATGCCATGTATTTGCTGGGCGATGCGTACTTGAAAACAGGCCAGAAAAACAATGCCCGCAATGCATTTTTGTTTTGCAGCAGCAACAGCAGCAATGCACAGTTTAAAGAAATCAGTTTGTTCAATTACGGTAAGCTGAGCTACGAACTGGGCTACGACAATGAAGCATTGCCTGCATTGAAACAATACGTCAACAGCTATCGCCAGGGAGCTTACATTACCGAAGCCAGAGACTTGCTGGTGGGTGTGCTCGGCAATACCAGCAACTACAAAGAAGCACTCGACTTGTATGAATCGCTGCCTACCAAAAGTGAAATGGCGAAGTCGTACTATCCACGCATTGCCTACAACCGTGCACAGGAGTTGATGAACGATCGCAATGTGGCCGGTGCAGAGCTGCTGTTGAAAAAAGTGCAAACAGCGCCTTACAATGAATCAGTGAGTTCGTTGGCGCATTTCTGGCAGGGCGAAATTGATTTCGGTAAAAATGAATTTGCCAGTGCCGTGCAGCATTTTCAGGCTTACCTGAGCAAGCCGCAAGTGCAAGGCGAAGCCAATGTAACCAATGCGAAATACAGCCTCGGCTATAGTTTGCTTCGCTTGCAAGAGTACAAGCAGGCGGGCAATGTGTTTGCAGAAATAGCCAAGGGTTATTTTGCCAACGAGCAACAGCAAACTGATGTGCAGTTGCGCCTTGCGGATTGTGCATTCATGCAAAAAGATTTCAGCAAGTCGTTGCCCATTTATAATCAGGTAGCGGCCAAGCGTGGCTATGGCGCCGACTATGCGTTGTATCAGGCGGGTATGATTGCGGGAGCTCAAAACCGTGCTGTAGAAAAAATCAATCTGTTGCGTTCTATCGAAGGTCTGTATCCCAACAGTGGCCTGGCTGCCCTTGCCAATATGGAAATTGCCGATACCTATCTGGCCGACGAAAAATTCAAAGAGTCCATTCCTTTTCTGGCTAAAATCATTGCTTCAAAAGGAAATGAAAGTTTGAAGCCAACGGCTTACCTCAAAACAGGTTTGGCACAATACAATCTCGATCAGTTCAACGAAGCATTGAATGCTTTTACCACCTTGCTGAAGCAATACCCGCAATCGCCGGAGAGTGAAGAAGCCATTGATAACGTACGGAGCATTTATGTAGAACAAGGCAAACCCGACCAGTACGTAAGCTTCCTGAAAAGTGTAGGCCGCAGTGTAGATCAGAATGTGGCAGATTCATTGACCTATGTTGCTGCAGAGTTGCAGCTGTCGGATGGTAAAAAGCCACAGGCATTGGCAGGCTTTACCAAATACACAGAGCAGTTTCCCACTGGCCGCTATATTGTTGATGCGCATTACTATGCCGCAGAACTGAACCGTGAAATGAAAGCTATGCCCAAGGCCATGACGCACTACGATGCTGTGGCTAAGTTGGCGCCCAATAAGTATGCAGAAAAATCGCTGCTCTTGCTGGCCCGCTATTACTATTTCGATGAAAAGAATTACAGCACTGCTTCCGGCTATTACACGCAGTTGAAGCAGCTAGCCAGCAGCAACGAAAACCGTTTGGAATCGATGCGTGGGTTGGCCCGTTGTCAATACTACCTCAACGATTTTGCCAACGCTGTTGCCAATGCAAAAGAGTTGTTGCAGCAAGGTGGTGCCGGTAGCGATGATAAAGTATTTGCCAATCTCATCATTGGTAAGCAAGCCAAGGCAGATGGCAATTGTGCAGAAGCCATCACCGCTTTCAAATCAGTAGCGGCCTTGTCGAAAGCAGAGTTTGGAGCCGAAGCCCGCTATCAAATAGCCGCTTGTTATTTTGTGATGCAAAAGCTGGAGGAAGCTGAAAAAGCAGCTTTTGAAGTAGTTCAAAAAGCGGGCTCTTATGCCAACTGGGTAGAGCGTTCTTACATTTTGCTCGGCGACATTTACCTGAAACAAGAAGATTACTTTAATGCGAAAGCCACCTACAAAAGCGTGGCCGACAATGCAACCATACCAGAACTAAAAGCCGAAGCCGCAAGCAAGTTGGCCAAGGCCGAAAGCATGAGTGCAGCAGCATCAAAAATAGGAGGGCAGTAATGAACCGCAGATATCAATCAATCCATCACCTGTTTGTATTGCTGCTGTGTGTAGCAGGTTTTCAAACAGCTACC
>JADLHL010000095.1 GCA_020848815.1 Chitinophagaceae bacterium
TGGTTATCTGCGCAGCCGCCCCTTTCAGCAATAATGATGCCAAAATGGTAAAAAACACCCGCCTCATTGAACAAACTTGCATCTGAGCCTGTAAATTTACCGCAGTCAATAGCGTGTAAAGATAACAGATGGCATTCGGACAAGGTTTAAGACAGGTACAAAAACAACAACTCAAACTGTTGCCCCAGCAAATTCAGCTCATGAAATTGCTGCAAATACCCACCGCCAATTTGGAAGAACGCATTAAAGAAGAAATTGAGGAAAACCCGGCGCTGGAATTGGGCGAAGAACACGACGGGCAGGAAGATACCGACCTCAGCAACCAAGACTCAATCGACGATTTTGAATACGAGCCGGCCGACACAGTTGCCGATGAATCAGCGATGGCCGATGATGGCCCCGACATGACGGAGTTTGGATCCGTGGACCAACCCGAGTGGGATCCTGAAGACGATATTCCCGACTACCAGACAAGAGATATCAACTATGGTGAAGGCGAGGAAATGACACCCACACCCATTAAAGTTGAAAATAACCTGCATGATCTGCTGGTTGGCCAACTGGCCATGCTGGAGCTGGACGAACGCCGCCGCAAAGTAGCCGAACAAATTGTGGGTAGCATAGATGAAGACGGTTATCTCCGCCGCGAAATTGCCTCCATTGTAGACGACCTCGCCTTTCGGCAAAATGTGCAAACCAGCGATGAAGAAGTAGAGCTATTGCTGAGCCAGATTCAACAACTGTTTGACCCCGCCGGTGTGGGTGCCCGCAACCTGCAGGAGTGCCTGCTGTTACAATTGCAACGGCTGCGCAGCGAAGGCAAAGAAGTACAGCTGGCACTGAATGCCGTGAAAGATTACTTCGAAGAGTTCACCAAGAAGCACTACGAAAAAATACAGCGGGGCCTGGGTATAGACGAAGCCAAACTGAGGGAAGTGATGAACCAGCTCATTCGGCTCAACCCCAAGCCCGGCGGCGTAGTATCTACCATCAACAAGGCAGAAACCTACGTCATCCCCGACTTTTTTATTGAAAACATCAACGGCAAACTGGAGCTGACGCTCAACAACCGTAATGCGCCGGAGTTGCGCATCAGCAGCGACTACCGCGATATGCTGCGGGAGTACGAACGGGGTAGCAAAAAGAACAAACAGCAGAAAGATGCGGTGATGTTCATCAAGCAAAAAATTGATGCTGCCAAGTGGTTCATTGATATCATCAAACAACGGCATGAAACGCTGTACAACAGCATGTATGCCATCATGATGCACCAGCAGGAATTTTTCCTGACGGGCGATGAAACCACCCTGCGCCCCATGATATTAAAAGACGTAGCCGAAGTAACCGGTCTCGATATTTCTACCGTGAGCCGGGTGGCCAACAGCAAGTTTGTACAAACAGAATTTGGCACCTACCGCCTCAAGTTTTTCTTTAGCGAAAGCCTGAGTACTGACAGTGGTGAAGAAGTAAGCACCCGTGAGGTAAAAAAGATTTTGAGCGACATGGTGGAAGGCGAAGACAAACGCAAACCCCTCAGCGATGATCAGCTGACGGATATGCTGAAAGAAAAAGGTTATAACATTGCACGCCGAACCGTAGCCAAATACCGCGAACAATTGAATGTACCCGTGGCAAGGCTGCGCAAAGAACTCTAACCGGCACCGCAGTATGACAACAACTATAGCCTCTGTTACTCCATCTACCATGCCCGCACAGCCCAAGTGGCTGAGCATGCTGGCACAAGTTGTTTCTTATGTGCTGCACCCGCTGTTCATTCCGTTTATGGTGGTGCTGTTTGTGCTGTACCGCCACCCGGTAAATGTGCTGCTCACCGATGAGCCCATCCGGCTGCGCATAGCGGCCATGAGCTTCATCAACACGGTGTTGTACCCCGGTTTATTTGTATTCCTCATCTGGCGGCTCAAGTTTATTCCCAGCATTTACCTCGAAAGCCAGCGTGACCGCATCATTCCATTGGTGTCCTGCATCTTCTTTTACTTCTGGGCCTTTTATGTAAGCCGCAACTGGGAGGTGATTCCACAGGCGGTACACCAGTGGTTGCTGGGTGTGTTTCTCACCAGCAGCGCTGCAATGTTTGTCAATATTTTTATGAAAATAAGCCTGCACACATTGGCGGCAGGCGGAGCATTGTCTTTCTTCATTATACAAACGGCGGCCGACCCCAATTGGCCACTGGGCGCCTTGGCACCGGTAGCATTGCTGGCTGGTTTGGTGGGTACATCCCGCCTTATTCGCCGTGCACACGAACCCGGCGAAATTTATGCCGGCTATTTGGCAGGCGGCATTTGCCAGGTGGCCGCTTTTTACATTGTATAAAAAAACCGGCCTGAGTGCAGGCCGGCAAAAGTTTATAGGATTCTCGGTTAATTATTTCGGGTAATGGTGTTGCTATTGGGTGGCGTCAGTGAATCGGCAATGGGTTGGCTGGCCAGCATGGGCAGCAGCGTGGTTTGTAGTGGCATATTCAAAATGGGCGACCGGTTGGCATACATTTCATCGGGGTGGTAAATGAAATACACGCTGCCCCCTTTAATGGCTTCAATAATGGTTTTGCTTTGAGCCATGGGTACGGCGGGGCAACCAAGGCTGTTTACCATTTCGCCGCGGCGGGCCAGTTCCTGCTCATTCACAAACTTGCTGCCATGTACCACAATAGCCCGGGTGGTTACCATGTCATTGATGCCTCTTTCCATACCCCTGAACCGCAGCGACAAACCATTGGCACCTACGTAGGTATCGGCCGTGAGCAAAAAACCGAGGACGCTTTTGTTGGAATTGTTGACGTTGCTGAACGAGGTAGCCATCACGTTGCCGCTGTTTCGCCCATGCGATACATAGGTATGCATCATCAGGCTGCGGGTACGCAGGTTGATAATGTAGAGTCGTTTGTTTTGATTGCTCTGGCTGAAATCGGCAATGCTGAGCATGTCGGCATTGTGCACCAAACCTTGGGCCTGCAGGTGCAGGTAGCCTTTGTAGGCTTTTACAAAAATGTCTTTCTCCAGGCCCTTTTGCTGCAGCTGCAACTGCTGGTACAGCTCGGTAGCAGCTTTGATGTAAGCCACCGGCATTTTATAAAGTTGAGCCTCTTTATCCAGCGTTTCGCGGCTGTTGCCATTTGTACCAGCCATTACGCCGGAGTACAAAACAATACCGAGAAACAATGCAAGCAATAAACGCATGCTTCAGTTTTTCAAGTTTCAAAAAATAGCGGGGATAAGGTAGTGGACACACAACAGTACAATAACCGTACCGAAGCATGGTGAAACATTGAAAAACGAAGAAGGAAGGCATTTATTGCCCGGCGGTAGTAGAATCGAGGGAAGAAATTTGCTTATCCAGCATGGCATCCAGCCGGTTGAAGCCCTCTTCCAGCTCCTGCGACAGCAGTTGGCCCTGCACTTGCTGGGCGTTTTGGGTAGCAAACCAAATCAGTGCCATCGACACATAATCCTGCATGTCTTTTCCGGCAAACTGCTGCTTAAACTCCTGCACTTTATCGTGAATAAAGCGGGCTGTTTTGCGAACAGACTCTTCGTGCTCCGGCTCTACTTTAATGCGGTAGCTACGGTCGCCTACGGTAATGGTGATGGGAATGAGTTCACTCACAGGGCAATGCTTAAGCGGTGTTCAAATGGGCTATCACTTTGTCAATATCGCGGAGATACTGATTGATGCGTTTTTCAAAATCCTTGCGGCTGGCTTCGTCTAAGTGGCCGGTGGCAGTTTGCAAAATAGCCACCTGCTCTTTGAGGCCGGCTATTTCTTCCTGCGATGCCTTTGCCGCTTCCCGCAGGGTAGCCGCTTCCTGGCGAAGCTTTTCGTTGTCTTTCAGCAATTGCTCCTGCATGCGGCCGAGTTGCTGCAGTTTACCGGAGAGTTGCTGAAAATAGGCGGTGGCATCTTGTGGCATGGCAATGAAGATAATGCGCTGTAAAGATATTGTGCAGCCCGCTGCAGTAAGCTACGGGCTGCACATGGTGGATTACTTTCTGATTTCGGCCTGCAGTTCTTTTTCAAAAGTCTTCATCAGTTTGCCTACCATGCTTTCTACATCGCTGTCGGTCAGCGTTTTTTCGGCATCCTGAAACACAAACTTGATGGCCAGCGATTTTTTGCCGGCACCCAGTTTGTCGCTTTCAAATACATCAAACAGGCGCATGCTTTGCAAGCGGGGCAGTTTTACCTGTTGTACCGCTGCTTCTATTTGTGCAAAGCTCACAGCTTTGTCCAGCACCAATGCCAGGTCTCTTTCTACTGCAGGGTACTTGGCCAGCTCTTTGTACGACACTTTTTGCTGCAGGGCAGCTGTCAATATAGTATCCCAGTTGAGGTTGGCCATCAGCACCGGCTGCTTAATATCGAAGCGACGGAGCTTGGCGTTGCCGATGAAACCAACTACACCAATACTTTGCTTACCGTTCAGCAACACTTCCAATCCGTTGAGTTCATCGCTGCTGTATGGAATGAGTTGCACACCTTGCAAACCAATAATGCTGAGCAGATTGGCCACAGCAGCTTTGAGGTAAAACAAATCTTTAGGAGCACCGGTGCTGCGCCAATGTGCATTGGTGGCTTCGCCGGTTACAAACAACGTGAGCATGCGTTTTTCGCTGTAGTTGCCTACGCCTGCACTATGATAGGTTTTACCAAATTCAAACAGCTGCAGCTGGTTGTTTTTACGATTGAGGTTGTTGAGAATGCTTTCCAAACCAGTTTCCATCATGGAAGGCCGCAGCATATCCAAATCGGCACTCAGGTTGTTCAGCATTTTTACCCCGCCGGCCACTACTTCTGCTGTATAGTATTTGCTGTTGGTAATGCTATTGGTGAGCATTTCATTGAAACCCAAACCTACCAGATAGTTGGCTACTTTTTCTTTCAGGGCTTCTTCGGGACCCAGCAAATCGTTAGATGGCGCCATCGAAATCACCGCCGGAATTTCTACGTTGTCGTAGCCATCTATCCGCATGATTTCTTCTACGATATCGGCAGGCAAAGAAATATCGGGCTTGCTGAAAGGCACAGCAAACCACAAATCATCCTGCCCTTCTTTGATAAATTCAAAACCGAGTGCTTCCAGTATTTGCTTTACCGCATCGGGGTGATAATTTTTACCACTCAGTTTTTTGAGGTAGTGATATTTAATCGCAACCTGCTTTTTCTCTTTGGGTTTGGGGTACACATCCACTACATCGCTGGCAATTTCGCCACCGCCGGCTTCCAGTATCAAAGCAGCTGCCCGCTTGAGCACGGCTACGGTATTGCTGATGTCTACGCCTTTCTCAAAGCGGGTGGCAGCATCGGTACGCAGGCCATGGCGAAAAGAAGTTTTGCGAATGCTCACCGGATGAAACCAGGCACTTTCCAAAAAGATGTTGGTAGTAGTATCGCTCACACCACTATGCAAACCGCCAAACACACCGCCAATGCACATGCCTTCGCTGTTGGCATTGCAAATCATCAGGTCGGCTTCGTTTAGTTTGCGTTCCTTTTCATCGAGGGTTACAAACGGCGTTCCTTCGGGCAGGTTTTTCACCAGCACTTTGCCACCGGCAATTTTGTCGGTATCAAAAGCATGTAGCGGCTGACCCGTTTCGTGCAAAATAAAATTCGTAACGTCCACTATATTGTTGATGGGGCGCAAACCAATGCTCTTGAGTTTGTTCTTCAGCCAATCGGGGCTTTCTTTTACCGTAACACCGGCAATGCTTACACCAGCATAGCGTTGACAGGCTTCTGTATTTTCAATCACCACTTCAATAGGCAGTTTTACTGTTTCTGAAGCTTTCAGTGAATTGTTTTTCAGCGGCGTTTTTACAGCGATATGTTTTTTGTGGTGGTGACTCAGGTAAGCACACACATCTTTGGCTACACCCAGGTGGCTCATGGCATCCATGCGGTTGGGCGTAAGGCCTATTTCATAAATCCAGTCTGTATACAATTGAAAATAATCGGCTGCGGGTGTGCCGGGCACGGCTTTTTCATCGAGCACCAAAATGCCGGCGTGGCTGCTGCCCATACCAATTTCATCTTCGGCGCAAATCATGCCATGGCTTTCCACGCCCCTGATTTTGGCCTTCTTCATAGTCAGCGGTTCACCGGTACTAGGGTAAATGGTGCTGCCTACGGTAGCTACCACTACTTTTTGGCCGGCGGCCACATTGGGCGCACCACACACAATTTGCAGTGGCTCCGCTTCGCCAATGCTCACGGTGGTGATGGATAATTTATCGGCATCGGGGTGCTTGGCACAAGTAAGTACTTCGCCAATCACCACGCCTTTCAGGCCACCTTTCAGGCTTTCATAATAGTCGAGGCTTTCTACTTCGAGCCCTACGGCAGTCAGTATTTTCGACAGCTTTTCGGGTTCTACCAATTCTGCCGGAAGGCTTTCGCCCACGGGCAGGTATTCACAAAGCCATTTGTACGATATCGTCATGTTGCTATTAAAACTTGGGCCGCAAAGATACGGGCTGTGGGGCCTGCTTGCAGGGCAAAAAATCAGCCGCATTTTCAGCCTGTTTAGTGGTGTCCACAAAGGCCATTTCAACAGTTGTTGAACTCCAAAATAGCATGTAAAAAACAGGGTACAAACCCCTTTTTACCAACGGTTTATTTACGCACAAGCAATTGTGTACAACACATTTACAAATAGTCAAGTTTGTGCAAATACCCGCCGTGGCTGTGTATAAACCCGCCTGCTATTGGAATAAACCCGGGTTTCTTGTGCACATCGCATGGAATAAAATATTTGTGAAGGCGTCATTTTAGAATGCTTTTTTTGCCTTTACCTTCGACTTCCTTTTACGGAAAACGACTTCCCAACCAAGGTAGCCGAGCCACGCAAAAGAGGTGGCCATCCTCCGCATCTGACGAGTACTGCACAGTACTGGTTGGCTGATTTTTTGGCCCTTACAAATGGGGCGGCTCACGTTGGTTGGCATTCTGCAGAAGGATGGTTAGCAATGGTATTGGTACACTTATTTGGACAGCAACATCACAATGGAAATAACGAATCTTGGGAAAGATAAAAAACGGCGGACGGGCAAAGGCACGCCCGATGTAACCGCCAACACCAACCTGCTGTTTGGTAAAAAACCACCGCAGGCACTAGAGCTGGAAGAGGCCGTGCTGGGTGCCATTATGCTGGAAAAAAGCGCCTTCGACGTGGCCAGCGAACTGGTAAACCCCTCTGTTTTTTACGATTACAAACACCAGCGTATTTACAGCGCCATGATGGGCCTGCAGCAAAAAAACATGCCCATCGATTTGCTGACGGTAGTAGAAGAACTGCGCCGCCGGGGCGAACTCGATGCGGTAGATGGCCCCTACAAAATCACTAAGCTCACCAATGCCGTGGTGAGCAGTGCCCACATTGAAACGCACTGTAAAATCCTGGTACAAAAATTCATTCAACGGGAACTCATCCGCATCAGCGGCGAAGTAATCAGCGATGCTTTTGAAGACACCAGCGATGCCTTCGACTTGCTGGACGATGCTGAAGGCAAACTCTTTGAAGTGAGCAACAGTTTTGCCAAGCGCAACTTTGAAGAAATCACCAATGTGCTGGCCGTGGCGGTAAACCGCATTGAAGAACTGCGCAACAAAACAGAAGATATTTCTGGTGTGCCAAGTGGCTTCACCAAGCTCGATAAAATAACCAACGGCTTCCAGCCCACCGACCTCATTATTGTGGCAGCCCGTCCGTCGGTTGGTAAAACGGCGTTTGCCCTTAACCTTGCCCGCAATGCAGCCCTGCATCCGGTGCGGCCTACGCCCGTGGGTTTGTTTAGTTTGGAAATGAGTAATGCCCAGCTGGTACAGCGTATTCTGAGTGCAGAAAGCGAAGTGCCGATGGAAAAAATTTCCCGCGGCCACCTCGAAGACCATGAGATGCAACAGCTCTACACCAAGGGCATTCAGCGCCTTACCGAAGCACCCATTTACCTGGATGATACCGCTGCCCTCAACATTTTTGAATTGCGGGCCAAGGCACGACGCATGGTGAACAAGCACAAAGTGGGCATGATCATCATCGACTACCTGCAGCTGATGAGCGGCGGTAGCGAAAACCGTAACATGAACCGTGAACAGGAAATTAGTACCATCTCCCGTTCACTAAAGGGTTTGGCCAAAGAATTGAGTGTACCCATCATTGCACTCAGCCAGTTGAGCCGTGCGGTAGAAAGCCGGAAAGAAGGCAACAAAATTCCACAGCTGAGTGACCTTCGTGAATCGGGTGCCATTGAACAAGATGCCGACATGGTTATGTTCTTGTACCGCCCCGAGTATTACGAAATCAACCAAAACGAAAACGGCGAAAGCAACAAGGGCGAAACCCTTATTAAAATAGCCAAGCACCGTAACGGACAGTTGGATATGGTGAAGCTGCAAGGCAAGCTGCACATTCAAAAGTTTGAAGACTTTGATGAAGAAGGCGGCAATCCATTTGGCAATGCCGGCAACTTTAAAAAGTTGAGTGGCGGCGAAACCGGTGGCGGCAGCGGTGCGGCGTTGTTTATAGAAAAGCCCAGCCGCATGAACGATATGCAAAATTTCGATGATGGATTTGACGAAGAAGAATTGATATAAGCAATTAAAAGATTCAATACAAAGCGAAGCATTGTTGTCAATGCTTCGCTTTTTTCTTTTGGCTCATCGTCGCTTTGTCTTCAAACACAAAGCGCCGCTTACCTTTGCCGCATGGAAACGCCATGGTTTTATTTGCCTGCACTTAGCACCTCCGGACCGGTAGCGCTGAATGAAGCTGCAGCCAAACATGTACAAGTGTTGCGGTTGCGGGAAGGCGATGCTTTGGCACTTACGAATGGCGCTGGCCTTACTGGCAATGCAATCATTCAAACATTGGGCAAAAAGCAATGCGTGGTGAACGTGCTTGTATTGCAGCAGCAGCCAAGGCAGGTACATCGCAAAGTAGGCATGGCTATTTCTCCACTAAAAAACACCGCCCGGCTGGAGTGGTTTTTAGAAAAAGTAACGGAGCTCGGTGTTGCCGAAATATTTCCCATCACCTGCCACCGCACCGTACGGGAGCATTTCCGCTACGAACGGCTCAACAGCATTTGCATCAGTGCTATGTTGCAAAGCCAGCAGGCATGGTTGCCCACTTTGCATCAGCCACTCACGTATGAGGCATTGATGCAGCAAATTGCTACCAGCGAAGTGGATTACCATAGCAAGTGGATAGCGCATTGCGCCGACTTTGAAAAGCATCACCTGGCCCACGCTGTACAGCCCGGCATGACGGATAGCCTGTTGCTCATTGGCCCCGAAGGCGATTTTACAGAAGCTGAAATAGTGCAGGCCATACAACAAAATTTTGCCGCCGTATCCTTAGGCGACACCCGCCTGAGAACAGAAACAGCAGGCGTGGTGGGAGCCAGCCTGCTGTGTTTGTTGCCCTAAGGCATATTGCACAAATACGTGCTATTTAGCCATATCGGTATAATCTTTTACAGGCTCGGTAAGCGTTGGTTCGTTCAGGCGTACCACTCGCTGCTTGTCCATTTTTTTGCGCATCACCATGTTTAGCAGTTCTACAGCAAAACTGAATGCCATACCAAAGTAGATGTAGTTTTTCATGTGTAGTTCATGCGCTGCTTCGCTGTCCCATCCTTCAATAATGAGGCTCAAACCAATCATCACGAGGAAAGACAGGGCTAGCATTTTCAGCGTTGGGTGCTTGGCAATGAAGCCCGAAATTTTGGGGCTAAACAAGAACATCACCAGCATGGCAATCACTACCGCTGCAATCATAATTTCTAAGTGCTTGGCGGTACCACCGGCAGTAAGAATACTGTCGAATGAAAACACCATGTCGATGAGTACGATTTGCGCCATGGCTTGAGCAAATCCAAGTGTGGCAGCCTTTCCGGTGGTCATGGCCGGGTCTTCCCCTTCCAGTTTGTGGTGAATTTCTTTCACTGATTTGTACATCAAAAACAAACCGCCAAACAACATCACAATGCTGGCCAAATCAAAACCTTTGCCGTTGATGGTAAACAAGGCCTTTCCTTTTTGCTCCAGCAACCAGCTAAGTGCAAAGAGTAACGCACTTCTAGTGATGATACCAAAAATCATCCAGTAAGTACGGGCCCTTTTCCGCTGCGATTCGGGCAAGCGGTTCATGATAAGACTCACGAAAATAACGTTGTCGATACCGAGTACTACTTCGAGTATCACCAGAATAACGAAGCTGATAATGGCTTCTGAGGTAAATAAATGTTCCATAGTGTAAGAGCCGCAAAATTAGGTAAACCAATCACCGGTAGACCACCGGTTATAATTCTTGCAAAATGTTTTTGGCAATGGCTGGTCCTTCATAAATAAAGCCCGTCCACACTTGTACCAGTTGGGCGCCTGCATCCATTTTTTCTTTGGCATCGGCAGCGGTGAAAATACCACCCGAGGCAATGACAGGAATTTGCGCCGGCAAATGACTGCGCAGCAAGCGAACAACCTCAGTAGAACGGACACGTACAGGGGCACCACTCAAACCGCCATCGCCTGCTTCACCGGCACGTATTTTGCCAGCATCACTCAGGTTAGCCCGGCTGATGGTGGTGTTTGTAGCCACAATGCCATCGAGGTTGATTTCGGTAGCCAGGCTGGCCACATCGGCTATTTGTTCATCGGTTAGGTCGGGGGCTATTTTCAAAAAGATGGGCAGCTGCTCATTGGTTTCGCTACGCAGGTGTTGCAAGTGTACCAAAATGGTACGCAGCGCATCTTTTTCCTGCAGGGCACGCAAGCCCGGCGTGTTGGGGCTGCTCACATTCACCACAAAAAAATCGACATAAGGCACCAGCTTGCGAAAGCAAATGTCGTAGTCGAGATAAGCACTTTCGTTGGGCGTGGTTTTGTTTTTACCAATGTTGCCACCAATAATCATTTGGCCGGGCTTGCCTCCTTTGCGGTACAATGGAAAACGTTGGCGCCAGGCTTGCAACCTTTCCACCGCGGCATCGGCACCTTCGTTATTAAATCCCATTCGGTTGATCAGCGCTTTGTCTTCGGGCAGGCGAAACAAGCGTGGCTGCGGATTGCCATCCTGTACCCTTGGTGTAACCGTTCCTATTTCTACAAAACCAAAGCCCAGTGCATCCAGCTCGTTCAGGTACTTCGCATTCTTATCAAAGCCAGCCGCCAATCCTACTTTGTTGGGAAAATGAATACCAGCAACGGTGGTAGCCAATGTAGGGTTGTTGATGCTGTATTTTTTTTTCATCAGTCCCTTTAGCCAACCGATGCTACAGATACGGCCCAGCCAGTTCATGGCAAAATGGTGTACGGCTTCCGGCGGAAACAGAAACAGGATGCTGCGAACAATTTTGTAAAACATGCCGCGAAATTAATGCTATCTGTTGGGGTTGTTAAGTGATAGCTACAGATTTGATGAGACACCTATTAAATACAATAGGACACGGGTTGAACGGATGAAACAGATTTACACAGATTTTTTCCTTTGCAAATGCTAACCTTCTGATTGGGAAACAGACTTTAATTGATATGATGCATCCACTTGCAAACTGCAAACCGCAAGCTGCAAACTTTCAGATTAGGACACAGATTGCACAAATGAAACAGATCGGAATCATCATTTAGTTGCATAAACAACTATTTTCATTATTTTAGCCATCTTAAACAACGATGCACCTATGCAAGACGCTTACATAGTAGCCGGATACCGCACGGCAGTAGCCAAGAGTAAAAGAGGCGGTTTTCGTTTTGTTCGCCCCGACGATTTAGCAGTAGATGTGATTAAAGGCGTGATGGCCAGCCTGCCCCAACTCGACCCCAAGCGGGTGGATGATGTAATTGTAGGCAATGCCGTTCCGGAAGCGGAGCAGGGCTTGCAAATTGGCCGCATCATCAGTGCCAGAGCCTTGGGTGTAGGTGCGCCAGGCATGACTGTAAACCGATATTGCGCCAGTGGTTTGGAAACCATTGCTATTGCTTCTGCCAAAATCAGAAGCGGTATGGCTGAGTGCATAGTAGCCGGTGGTGTAGAAAGCATGAGCCTGGTACCTACGGCCGGTTGGAAAACCGTGCCCAACTATACCGTTGCCAGCACCGAACCCGACTATTACCTGAGCATGGGCCTTACTGCCGAAGCCGTGGCCAAAGAATACAACGTGAACCGGGAAGATCAGGACCAGTTTAGTTTCAACAGCCACATGAAGGCCATTGCCGCCATTCAAAATGGCTATTTTAAAGACGGCATTCTACCAATTACCGTAGAAGAAGTGTACCTGAACGAAAAAGGAAAACGGGCTACCAAAAAATATGTGGTAGATACTGATGAAGGCCCCCGCATGGATACTAACCTGGAAGCACTGGCCAAACTGAAGCCTGTTTTTGCTGCTGATGGAACTGTAACAGCTGGTAATTCCTCACAAACCAGCGATGGTGCTGCATTTGTAGTAGTGATGAGTGAACGCATGGTAAAAGAATTGGGCCTCACCCCTATTGGCAGAATAGTGTCTTGTGCGGTAGCTGGTGTAGAGCCAAGACTCATGGGCATTGGTCCTGTAGCCGCTATTCCAAAGGCTTTGCAGCAAGCAGGTTTACAGCTGGGCGATATTGATTTGATAGAATTGAATGAAGCCTTTGCTTCGCAATCGCTGGCAGTGATTCGTGAGGTTGGTTTGAACCCCGACATTGTGAACATCAATGGTGGCGCCATTGCGTTGGGACATCCGTTGGGTTGTACCGGTGCCAAGCTCACCATTCAAACCCTGCACGATTTAAAGCGCCTTAATAAAAAATACAGCATGGTAACGGCCTGTGTAGGTGGCGGCCAGGGTATTGCTGGCGTAATAGAGCGGTTGTAAATCGCAAACCCTCTTTATTCAGCTTCATCCGTTATAAATAGATAGCGCCACTTCAAATGAAGTGGCGCTATCTATTTATGCAGTATTTGTACTAAGCGGCTTATCTCCAGCCACCGTTAGAAGTACCTTTTCCATCAGCATTGGCCAAAAAGCCAAATGTGTAGAAAGTGGTTTGCTTAAACAATTCCAGAATTTTAGCAGGAATTGGGAAATGCAGTGGCGTACCTTTTTGCAGCAGATTTTGCTTTCGCATTTCAAAAAACTGTACACCCATACCTGTAGTAAACAATTCAACATGTCTTTCATGGTGAATGGCTTTTACGATATCGGCAAGGTTGGCACCCACTGCAGGCAACTGACCACGGGTAACACGGGTACCTGCATTAATAATGGTAGCAGCACCTGCCAAATCGCCAGTGTAAGCACGGGCTTCAGCACGAAGCATATCATTTTCAGCCTTCAATACTTGTGGCTTTTCGCCAATAGCTGCTACATACACCGCATCGTAACGAGAGTTGCGGTAGTTAGAAAAATGGTAGTAACCACGGGCAGCCAGGAAATCGTTGGAAGCGAGATATTCAAAGTCTGACAACAAACGCTTGTCCTGAGGATTAGTAGATGCAGGCGGATGAGGGAAAGAAGCCACATCATCCCAGTGTTGGGGCTGTGCGTTGTCCATCAAATTTACCACATACATATCTGTACGGCCCCAGCCAGGATAAGTAAGGTAGTCGCCAGCTTCGAAGTACCACTTAGATGTACCATCCATTACTATCTTCCAATCATCAGTAATACCAGCATCGGCATAGGTTTTCACTTTTGCCCAATCTACTGCGGCCAGTTCTGTTTTGTTGCGGGGCATGTAAGAAAGAATGCGGGCAGCAGCCGTGTTACACATTTTCTTAAAATCAGCACTTGAAAGGTCGGCAGGTGTACCAAACCAGCTGGCCGGGATGGTAAAAGAATTACCAGCAAGGGCAATGGCTTTGTCGAGATAGCTGAGAGCTGCTTTGGCTACATCGCTATAAGGCACGGCAGTTTCCAATACTCCATCTACAGAGGTTACTTCATCTACCACATGCGCCTTATCGAACAACAAGGCAAGGTTGCCATAAGAGATGCCCTGGATGTAACGGGCTACGGCTAGTGCTCTGTTGTTGTTGACACCATTGTCGCCAATGTTTACGCCACCATTAATCGCCTTTAATACAAGGTTAGAAGTAGAAATGGCAGAATACATTTTATCATAGGTGGCTTTGAGCACACCACTGTTGCTATAGCTGGGTGAGTTGTTCCAACCGTTGTTTCTTGGCTCCCACGACATATCCCGCATACCGGCATTACCCCATGAGCAGGTAACATGATCGGCAGCTACGGCCATCATCATTTGTACGCCGTTGAAATCATGTTCGCCATGAAATACAGTATTGAACAAACCGGATGCAACGTTTTCTACGTCCTCACCCTTGGCATATACTTTCAAAAAGTCAGGATCGTTTTCGTTGGCTACTTCAAGTTCTTCTTTTTTACAGCCCACCATCAAGGCAGATAAGAGGGCTGCTGAGAAGAGTAGTTTTTTGATATTCTTCATTGTGAATGAATTGACAGATTAGAAATTGAAAGAAAGAGAAACAGCGTAGTTTCTGTAAATGGGGTTTGCATTGATACCGTCAACTGGATAACGGATGGTACCCACTTCAGGATCGTAACCAGAATAGTTAGAGAATGTCAACAGGTTGCGGCCCACCACTTTAGCGTTGATGCCTTTAATGAAACCATTAAACATAGTGCTCAGGTATTTAGAAGGCACAGTGTAACCAATAGCCAATTCACGAACCTTCAGGTAAGTACCATCTTCAACCCAATAAGCATTGGCGTTGTTGGCATCATACATACCAGTACCCCAATACGCAGCAGCTCTTTTGCTTGCGGCAGGTACGTTGGTCATGTCTTGCTTTTGGCTTACGTAGTTGAAAGTAAGACGCTGTTCTTTACCGTTATAAATATCACCACCTTGTTTCCAATCGAGCAACAGGTACAACTGGAAGTTTTTGAAATTAAGCGTGTTAGTAATACCGGCTACAAAGTCGGGGTTACCGTTACCAATTTTACCATACCAAGGCGAACCATCTGCATTCAGCATTTTGATAGGCAATTCGTTGGGCTTGCCCTGTGTGCCTTTGGCAATTACATAGCCTTCGCTGTTTACTTCGTAGTCAGCAATGGTTTTGCCTGCTGGCAATTGTCTTGACATTTCATCAAGGCTTCGTACCATTTTGTAACCGTAGATAGCGCCATAGATTTCGCCACCCTTAATATAGAAAATATTCTGGTCACCGTTGTAATCCTGACCATTAGCCAAATAAGGAGCAATGGGCAGTTCTGTAATGCGCTGCTGTACTCTTGAGAATACTACAGTTGTTCTCCAAGAGAAATCTTTCTTCTTAATCCAGTTGGCACCAAAAGTAAATTCCAACGTGTTGGATTTAATGGTACCGGCATTCTGCCACTGGCTGTTGAAACCATCGTTCAAGAAAGGAATGAGGGGTACGTTGAGGAACTGATCTTTTGTTTCAGATTCGGCATAAGTCATTTCGAAACTGAACTTCTTCAGGAAGTCAACGTTCAGGCCAATTTCTTTTTCAGCTGTTTGAGAAGGCTTCAGGAAGTTGTTACCTTTTTGGCTGGCAACAGCTACTCCGTTGTTGAGGTCGTACACTTCATACTGCCAGTCGAAACCAGGACGGATACCTGCGGTACCATAAGCAGCACGAATTTTCAATTCGTCAATGCCCTTGATTTTCACGTCTTCAGACAAACGGTAGCCTGCTGATACACGGTAGTAAGGGTTCCAACGGGCTTCGGGTCCAAACAAAGAAGAACCATCATACCGGAACATACCATCCAACAATACTTTCTCTTTCCAATCTACACCAAGAATAGCGAAGTAGTTCTGCGCTTTTTCGTTTTCGATGTAAGAAGAGGCGTCGTTGATGGTGGTAAAGTTTTCAAAGTTTTCAATACCAGAAATACGGAACTGAGAAGCAGAAATGAAGTTGCTTTCAAAGTGTCTGTTTTCATAGAGGTAAGACAACTTAGCTCTGGTGTTGAAGTCACCGAACTTGTGCGACAGGTTCAAAGTAACCTGCGTGTTGGCCGTTTTTGATTCGTTGGTAGACTGAGACATACCGCCACCAGAGTAAGACATACCATTGGTAGCAGCTGTACCGCCTGAGCGGGTCCATGTATCTTGAGGGTTGATAGAGCTGGAACGGCTGTTACGGATTTCGATGGTTTGAGCCACATCCAAATCTGCCCAAGAAGTAAACTTGATATTGGCAGAATAATTAGCCAACCAACGACGTGAAGTATTGCTGATTTTTTGCTTGTACAAAGGATACAGCGGGTTGGTAATTTCTGCGTTGAAGTTGTTGACACGCAGGTAGTATGGCTGACCGTCGGGGTTTTCGGCAAAGAGATTCACGTCTTTTTCCATACGGGCAATGTTGTAAAACAAGCCACTGGCAGCACCTGGCGTTTTTGAAGACGTATTGATGAACAGGTTTGAGGCGCTAAACTTCAACCATGAAGTAATGTTTTGGTCGATATTGAAACGGAAGTTCTGACGAGAATAACCGTCAGTCAGTTTCACCACACCTTCCTGTTTGTTATTTTCAAAAGACAGGTACACGTTGTTTTTTTCCGTTCTGTTGGCTACAGAAATAAAGTTCACCATGTTGATACCCGTTCTGAAAAACTCCTCTTGCTGGTTTCTGTTTACACCGTAAGGATTGTCCATGTAACCATCGGCATCAATAGCTCGGCTACCAGAAATACCAGGGCTGAAACCAGCACCCAGGTAGTTGGCAGGATAAGTAACGCCGGCATATTTTGTGTATTTGCCTTTGGCAGTTTCCCAATCGCTGGCCAATGTATAGTAATGACTTTGCGATGTTTCGAGATAATGCTGGAGGCTCTGCACACCTATTTCATTACGAACCGTAATGACTGGCTTATTGGCAGCAATGCCTTTACCACGCTTGGTGATAACGGAAATTACACCATTACCGGCACGTGAACCATAGAGGGCGGAAGCCGCAGCACCTTTTACCACTTCCATAGATTCTACGTCGTCGATGTTGATATCGGCGAGGCTACCGGAAAGGATGATACCATCCACCAGAATGAGGGGCTGGGAGCTGGTGCTCAGGTTATTGTCGCCACGCAGCAGCAAGTCTGCACCTTGGCCGGGGTTACCGTTTACAGCTGAAGTTTTCAAACCGGCAACCTTACCCGCAAGGGCGTTGGCAGCCGATGAAGCTGGCACAGCCTGCAATTGCTCAGCAGAAACCTTGGCTACCGATACAGTCATTTTCTTTCGGTTGGTAGCACCAGCCACGCCGGTTACAATTACATCGCCCATTTCTTGCGTAGCTACATCTTTCATAGATACGGCAAAAGATGTTTTGCCGGCAAGGGCAATTTCCTGTGACTCATAGCCCACAGCTGAGATAACAATACTTTTCACTGACTCGGGAACGGTAAGTTCGAATTTGCCGTTGGCATCGGTAGAAGTACCATTTTTGGCAGCACCTTTTGCCAGTACGGTTGCACCGTCAATTGGCTTGCCTGCTCCATCCGAAACTGTACCGGAAATTTTCTTGCCTTGCGCCAATAGCATTAGCGAAGGAAGAATTGCCGCCATAAGCAGCAATAACATTCTTCTCATGTTGTTAGTTTTTTGTTAACTCAAATGTAGGAAAATGATATAACCGAAAGTTATATCTGGCAAAATTTTCATCTTGTTTCAAGCTAACCGCCTGACATGTTGGTGAGCCACACAAAAAAACCGGCAGCTTGAAAACAAGCTGCCGGTGAAAATGAAAACTAAGTTGATAGAATGAAGGCTTAGTTGTAGCCAGGATTCTGGTCTAAGCCGCCATTGATGTTTCTTTCTCTCAAAGGCATGGGGAAGGTCAATTTTGGATCATCCCAAGAGCGGCCATCAACAGACAACTTCAAACGCTTGGCATCCCAAATACCCTGTCCTTCGAAGGCCAGTTCCAACTCACGTTCGTTCAATATTTGAGCCAGTGTAGGTGCTGCAATTTCGGGCAGGCCTGCACGGTCACGAATGAGCTTGACGTCGGCAGCTACAGTTGCAGCATTTTGGTTCAAACGGGCATTACACTCAGCACGGGTAAGGTAAGCTTCGGCAAGGCGAAACACTTTCACGTTTCTGTAGTTGTCTCTCCACTTGCCAACACGGTAGGCACCGGCATCAAAGAAGAACAAATCTTTACGGGTATCGCCGGCAGCATATTTATTCATATGCTTATCGGTAACCTCAATATCGCCATCACGGGCACCGTAGGTACCAGTACTAAAGTAGGTGAAGCATGAGTTTGTGCCTGATACAAGGTTGTACTGCATAGCAAACAAATCTTCTCTGGTGTTGGCGGCGTTATTAAATGCAGCGCCATAACTTGATACCAGTGAGAACCCGTTAGCCAAAGCAGCAGTAATACACCTGTTGGCTGCATCTCTGGCTTCGGTGTATTTGGCTTGCTGCAAATACACACGGGCCAGTGCCAGCTGAGCCGATGGCTTGTTGGCATACACGCCATTGGTGTTTGGCAGTTTGCTTTCCGCATCGGTAAGGTCTTGAATTACCTGCTGATAAACAGCTTCAACAGATGCACGGGGCAGGTTGTATTCGGTGCTTTGCGGAGCGCTTGGTCCGGGGGTGGTAATAATTGGAACACCTTTGAGTGTAGTGGTGCTGCCAGCTACGTAGGGCTTTTCGCCGAAAAACTTCACCAGTTCAAAATATGCCATGGCCCGAAGGAACTTAGCTTCACCTTCCACTTTTGGTTGATCTGCGGTTTTCACCACACTTAAATTGGCGAGGATATTGTTGCTGTTGTAAATAACCCGGTAAGCTGCTGCATAAGTTGCAAATGCGTTAGAGTTATTCACCAGCATGTTTTTACCCCAAATCTGGCGAGGGTCGGGAAAGGTACCTACCCAGGTGAGTTCACCATCGCTGGCCAGCAATTCGCTCATCCAGAGTACATCGCCACCATAGAGTGCTGCACTACCAAGCGCTGCATAGTTACCTATCAGTACTTTTTT
Source organism: Chitinophagaceae bacterium (assembly GCA_020848815.1). Classification (GTDB taxonomy): domain Bacteria; phylum Bacteroidota; class Bacteroidia; order Chitinophagales; family Chitinophagaceae; genus Phnomibacter. Next base: position 19,014 of record JADLHL010000095.1, read on the forward strand.
TACCCGGTCATCGGTACTCAAAGCAGTTGAAGCATCAATTGCCTGTGGGTCCTGCAAATTCAATTTTTTATCGCAGCTGCTTGCAAACAGCGTAGCAGCAACAAGTAGAGATATCGATATTTTCTTTGTCATGTTCGTATGTTTTGTTGCTGATTAGAATCCGAGGTTAAGGCCAAATACCCAGCTCTTAATTTGAGGAGCGGCGTAGAAGTCGCTTCCTTGGTTTACGTTACCAGAGCGGTAGTCAGTGTTTACTTCAGGATCCCATCCTGGATACTTTGTAAATGTGAGCAGGTTTACGCCTGATACATATACACGGGCACTCGTCAAACCAATTTTAGCCATGGTCTTTTGAGGAATGTTGTAACCCAGTGTAATGTTTTTCAAACGTACATAATCAGCATCGTATACATAGCGGCTGCTAATGCTGGGAGAAGCGAAATCGCCAAACCAGTTCAAACGAGCCTGTGGCACCATGGTCACATCACCTTTTTTCTGCCAAGCATTCAGCTGGTCACGGGTCTGGTTGTCAAACCAGTCGGCGCTGGCACTCATAAAACCACCTGCACCATCCTGCACCTGATTGCCAAATACACCTTGGAACAATACGCTCAGTTCGAGGCCTTTCCAGCTTACAGTGTTGGTCAAACCTGCAATCCAATCGGGGTTAGGATCACCAATGATTGTTTTTTCAGCTTCGTCGTACTCACGGGTAGTAGTACCATCTGCCTTGCGGAACATGGGGTCTCCGTTTTCAGGATTGGCACCCAAAAACTTCGGCGCATAAAATACACCAATGGGCTTGCCTACAATCAATGCGTTAGCAAAACGGGCATCGTTGGGCAGTATTTCCTTTTGCTCACCATCCAGTTTGGTCAGTGTGTTTTTGTTTTTGGCCAGGTTCAGGCTGGTTGTCCAGCGGAGGTTTCTGCTGGCAACGTTCACGCTGTTCAATGTCAATTCAATACCCTTGTTGCTCATGCCACCTACGTTGCCATACACGCTGGTAGTACCAGATACAGAAGTTACAGGCACATTGAGCAACATGTCTTCTGTACGCTTATCGTACCACTCAAATTCACCGGTCAGGCGGTTGTTGAACACACCAAATTCCAAACCAATATTGAGCATTTTGGTCGTTTCCCAACGCAGGTCATCGTTACCAAAGTTGCTAACACCAAGACCACTGGCAGTACCATAGGTTTGTGCACCATATTGGGTACGGGCCTGATAGAAGCCAAGACCTGAGTTGTTACCACTGGTACCGTAGCTGGCACGTGGTTTCAGGTAGCTCAGCCAGGTAATGCCTTGCATGAATTTTTCGTCAGACATAATCCATGCCAAAGAAGCAGACCAGAAAGTACCGGCCTTGTAGTTGGTACCAAAGCGGCTGTCAGCATCGTTACGAACACTGAGGCCCAACAGGTACTTACCGTCGTATACGTAGTTGGCACGGCCGAAGTAAGAACGAAGGTTATTTTCAGAACGGGTACCATCAATATCGCTAGGGGTAGCGGTGCTGGCCAGTGTTTTCAGGGCAATATCCGGGAAGTCCTGACCATCAGCATATACATCAGAGATTTCTACATTTTCAAATGCGAAACCGGCAGTGGCATCCAGCTTATGCTTTTCGCCAAAGGTGGTTTTGTAGCTGAAGTAGTTGTTGGTCATCCAGCGGGTATTGCGGAACCAGCGGCTATCTGCTTCACCCTTTTGCTCAGCGGTAGCAGCACCCACCAGTGTGCGGGGGCCCCACCAGTTTTCGCTGGTTTGTTGTACCATATCCAATCCAAGATCAGTATGGAAAGTCAGGTTTTGAGCCAGTTTTACATCAGCAAAAATGGAACCCTGGTTGCGGTATGCAGAAGACTTTCTGATGGTTTCTTCTACTTCAATCAGCGGGTTGTAATAAGTAGCAACAGGACGATCGAAGAGCATCCCCAAAGAGTCACGCACTGGTGTAATGGGCGCCAATGCTACTGCCTGCATAGGAGTGCTGAACGCATTATCCAAAGGCACCTGATTGCGTGTAGTTTTAGTAAGGCTGGTGTTCATACCAATCTTCAACCAGTTATTTACCTGATGGTCGAGGTTGAGACGGGCACTCATACGCTGAAACTTGTTGGCCACCAAAATACCGTCCTGGTTATTGATGTTGCCAGCCATGTAGAAACGGGTTTTATCATTACCACCGGCTGCACTCAATTCCAGTTGGTTGGTATTGCCTTTTTGGAAGGCAAGATCTTCCCAGTTCGTATTTACTTCACCGGTACGCCAGTCTTTACCACCACGGAATGGGCTCCAACCGCTATAACGGTTCAAACGGCCAATAACGACGTTATCCATATAAGTATAAGCTTCGGCCAGATCGTTGAAGCCAAACCAGTTGTCGCCGCCATCGGGGCGCATATGGTATTCAGCAGCACCACGGCCAGCCTGACGGAAGTAATCAATATATTCTTGTGCATTTAAGAAACCACGCTTGTTAGTAGGGGTGTTTTCGCCAAACTGAGCACCCAAATTAAACTTGGTTTTACCTGCTTTACCTCGCTTGGTAGTAATAATTACAACACCATTGGCAGCACGGCTACCGTAGATAGCCGCTGCAGCAGCATCTTTCAGTATCTCAAAGGATTCGATATCGTTGAAGTTGATATCGGCGGTAGAAGCACCGGCAAAACCACCTGACAGAGGAATACCATCTACTACATACAAAGGCTGATTGCTACTGTTTACAGAGCCACTACCACGAATGCGTACTTTGATACCTTCACCCACCTTACCGTTTTCAGATTCAACAAACACACCCGCAGCCCTGCCCTGCAACGCTTGGTTGAGGTTGGGTACCGGCATGTTTGCCACATCAGCACCTTTTACACGGGCTACCGTGCCAGTCAGTTCTTTTTTGAGGGTGGTTCCATAACCTACTACCACTACTTCGCCCAAATCGCCACTAGAGGGCGTCAGTTGGATCATGCTCAGGTTAGCAGATACAGCTACTTCTTTTTCTCTGAAACCTACAGAAGAGAAAACAAGGGTGGCGGCCTTTTCTGGAATAACAAAAGAAAAGGAACCATCGGCATTGGTAGAAGTGCCCACTGAAGTGCCTTTTACAGACACAGTTACACCTTCTAACGGCTTACCATTGGTGGCATCGGAAACCTTACCACTTACCGTTTTTTGGCTAAAAGCCAAATGGCTGACGGACACAAATAGGACCATCAAAAACAACGACAGTTTTTTCATCATACACAGTTGAGTTTAGAAATGATTTGGCATACTTAGTTGGAAATGGGCATCGGTTTGGCAATCTGCTTTTCTCCTTCCTTGCACACCAGTTACTGGTTTAAACACTACATTTTTTGAAACTGAAACCGCCACAGAAACCCCTTCAAACACACAAAACCGTACCATTTGGTACAGTGAAGCAATCAAAGAGGCTAGTGATAATGAGGAGCATATAAACTGGCATCGAGCTCAGCGTATTTTACTCATACATGTTTCTCAAAAGAAAGCCAAAGGCATTCCTTTCCATGTGCAGTTAGTCAGAATCAAAAATAGAGAAGAAAAACATTCACAAAAAATTAAAAAATGCGCTGCCTGAAACTTCTCATGGTTTCAGGCAGCGCATTGCTTCTATATTTTCGTTTCTTTTATTCTTCCCTGTCGCGGTTGCCCATCAATATAAACACATATTGCAGCAAGGTAGCTACGCTGGCCAGTGCTGCCACTACATAGGTCATGGCGGCCCAGTGCAGGGCATCTTTTGCCTTTTCATGGGTTTGGCCAGCAGTAATGCGGGTTTGCTGCAACCACGCCAAGGCTCTTTTGGATGCATCAAACTCCACCGGCAGGGTAATGAGAGCGAAAATGGTGGTAGCGGCAAACAATACGATGCCAGCAATCAACAACTGCGGAAATGCGTTTACCATGAGCACACCGGCCAGCAATACCCATTGCACAATATTGCTGCTAAACTGAACCAGCGGCACTAATCTGCTTCTGAGCATCAGCCAGTTATAGGCTTGTGCATGCTGTACAGCGTGGCCACATTCGTGGGCAGCCACTGCCGCCGCCGATACGTGCTGGCCATAATATACATCCTGGCTCAGGTTCACGGTTTTATCCATTGGGTTGTAGTGGTCGGTCAGCTGACCCTCTACCGATATCACTTTTACATCATAAATACCGTTGTCGTGCAGCATTTGCTCAGCTATTTCTTTACCCGACATGCCATTTTGCAGCGGCACTTGGCTATATGCGGAAAACTTTGACTTCAACCGCATCGACACCAGCCAACTGATGCCCAAAAAAATGATGGAGACCAAATAAATTCCTGACATTTTCTATTCTTTTTCAGGTATGTGTGCAAACGGCTTACCAATTCCTGTACAAAGTCCCCTTTTAACATTTCTGGAATTATTTATGCTGAAAATCAACACTTTAGTTTCAAAACTCCTTACTGCCAACTTGACCAAATTGCCAGTAATCCTGTCAGCCGGTCACCCAAAATCAGACCATTGCCCGGCCCAAAATTCAGGCCAGCAAACCGTCCGGAATAAGGGCCATTTGATTGCCCTGTCGGGCAAAATTTATTTTGCATTCTGCACCTTATTTGTATTTTAGCAACAGAATTTAATGGGTTAGTAAGTAAACAGGACTGGATGTCTCTACATCCGGTCCTTTTTTTGTGCCATTTGCAACTGCCCTAGCCATGCGAATGACAGGTGCAATTACCAAAACCATAGGTTTGTGCTATGAGTAAAGTGAAAACAGCTTTTTTCTGTAATAAATGTGGTTATGAAAGTGCCAAATGGGCGGGCAAATGTCCTTCTTGCGGCGAGTGGAATACATTTACCCAAGAGGTAATTCACAAAGAAACCAAGGGCGGCAAAGCGGCTCCCTGGCAAGCAGATGATGCACCAAAGTCGGGCAATAAAACTGTATTGATTCAAGAAGTAAATGCCAGCCAGCAACCGCGTTTTTCTACCGGCGATGCCGAAATGGATCGGGTACTGGGTGGTGGCATAGTGCCGGGCAGCGTTGTACTGGTAGCAGGCGAGCCTGGCATTGGTAAAAGCACGTTGTTTTTACAACTTGGCTTGCAAATGAAAGACGTCACTACCCTCTACATTAGTGGTGAAGAAAGTCAGCAACAAATTAAAATGCGGGCCGACCGACTCAAAGCAACACCCAACGATTTTTACCTGCTCACCGAAACCAACACGCAAACCATTTTCAGTGAAATAAAAAAGTTGAAACCACAACTGCTGATTGTTGATTCCATACAAACCTTGGAGTCGCCCTACATTGATAGTGCAGCAGGAAGTATCAGCCAGATAAAAGAATGTGCAGCCGAACTGCAACGCTTTGCCAAAGAAACCAACACACCTGTTTTTCTCATTGGTCACATTACAAAAGATGGCAACATTGCCGGCCCGAAAATTTTAGAGCACATGGTAGATACCGTGCTGCAGTTTGAAGGTGACCGTCATTATACATATCGCATTTTGCGTACCCTCAAAAATCGGTTTGGCTCTACCGCCGAACTGGGTATTTATGAAATGACCGATTTGGGCATGCGGGCCGTAAGCAACCCTTCTGAAATTCTCATTTCACAAAAAGAACATCACCTGAGTGGCAGTGCTATTGCCGCTACTATGGAAGGCATGCGCCCCTTGCTGATAGAAGTGCAGGCATTGGTAACGCAAAGCGTATACGGGACACCGCAAAGAACTGTAAGTGGCTTTGATTTACGCCGTTTGCAATTGCTACTCGCCGTATTGGAAAAAAGGGGTGGTTTTCAGTTTGGTATGAAAGACGTTTTCCTCAACATTGCCGGCGGTTTGCGGGTAGAAGATCCTTCCATTGATTTGGCGGTGGTGGTAGCCCTGCTCAGTAGCTATGATGACACGGCAGTTCCGACCAACGTTTGCTTTGCCGGCGAGGTAGGATTGAATGGTGAAGTTCGTGCTGTGAACCGCGTAGACCAACGCATTGCAGAAGCTGCCCGATTGGGTTTCGATAAAATTTTTATCAGTCGCTTTCATGCCAAAGGATTGGGCAAACACGCTGACATAGAAGTAGTAACTGTAGCAGGGGTAGATGAAGTGTACCGGGCTTTGTTTTAAACTACTTGCATTTGTGGATGTGCAGCTGTAATTTGTTTGCACAAACCCGTGCCCGTGCTATTACAAGCTGCCGAAAATTTACGCCGTCTTTTTTATCCGTTGCTCTGCAAAGCCTGCGGTAATGAAGTGTTTCAACAAGAGCAATTGCTGTGCTGGCGATGCCTCGAAGAATTGCCATTTACCGGCTTTGAGCAGCATGCTGAAAATCCGGTGAAACGCATTTTTACCGGCCGGCTCAAACTACAGGAAGCTTTCAGCTTGCTGTACTTCAACAAAGACTCGATTACGCAGGCTGTAGCCCATCGCTTTAAGTACAAAGGCGAAAAAGAACTGGGTATATATATGGGTGAAATGATGGGCCGAAAAATGCAATCGATTGATCGGTTTCAACAACTCGATTACATTATTCCACTACCGCTGAATAAGAAAAAGCTACGCATACGAGGGTACAACCAGGCAGAGCTGCTGGCCAAGGGCATCAGCCAAATATTGCAGGTGCCGGTACATACACAAGCCGTGATGCGTACCCGCTACACCAGCACCCAAACCAAGAAAAACCGCATACAGCGCTGGATGAATGTGGAGCATGTGTTTGATGTGCAGGAAACCCAATCGCTGGAAGGCAAACATGTGCTGCTGGTAGATGATGTGATTACCACCGGCGCCACCATGGAAGCCATGGGCGAAGTGCTGCTCCGCATTCCGGGCCTGCAATTGTCGCTGTGTAGTTTGGCATATGCATCCCGCATTTAAAACCACCTGAGTGAAATAGGCTATCGAAAATGGCGTTATGTTTGACGTACATTATTTTCACCGCATGAGGTTGGCCATTGCATTCATATTGTCTGTTGTTGTTTTTTCATTGGGTAGTTGTAAAAAAGACCAACTGCTCACCAGTGCCGATGCCAAACTAACACTGGCCACAGAACTACTCACGTTCGACACCGTGTTTACCACTGTTGGCTCCATCACCAAATCATTTACCGTGGTGAATGTATATGACCAGCCGCTCAACATCAGCAACATACAATTGATGGGTGGCAGCAGTTCTGCTTACAGCATCAATGTTAATGGCAGTAGCGGCACATCGTTCAGCAACATTCGCCTCAATGCATTCGATAGCTTGTATGTGTTTGTAAAAGTGAACATCAACCCAGGCAGCAGCAACTTGCCTTTTCTGGTAAAAGACAGTATTCGATTTTCCATCAATGGCAACACGCAGCAGGTGCAGCTACAAGCTTACGGACAAAATGCCCGCTTCATTAGCAGTGGTCGCATCAGCAGCAATACCACCTGGAACAACACGCTTCCGTATGTAATTGTAAAACCACTGACGATAGATAACGGCATTACATTGACGATAACAGAAGGCACCCGCATTTACTGCAATGCCACAGCCCCCATTATTGTGAATGGCACCCTCAAAGCATTGGGCAAAGTGTACGATAGCACCCGCATCACTTTTCGTGGCGACAGGCTGGATGAAACTTACCGCGACTTTCCCGGCGCATGGCCCGGCATTGTATTCAACAACAGCAGCAGCAACAATGAGCTGCGCTACACCAATGTGCTCAATGCCTATCAAGCCGTGATTGCACAAGGAAATCCTAATGACGTTACGCCAAAGCTCACATTGTTTAGCTGCCAAATCAGCAATGCGTATGATGTTGGTCTGCTGGCTTTCAATACCAAAATTGTAGCGGAAAACTGTCTCATTTCGCAAGTGGGCAATGATGGCGAAACGGGTCTTGGCGGCAGCAACGTACTTATTGCCGCAGGGGGTAATTATACCTTCAATCATTGTACCATTGCTACCTATGCCAACTTTTATCAAAACCACAAGCTGCCTTCGCTGTTCATCAGCAACAACAGTGGTTCACAAAGCCTGCCCCTGCAAGTGCAAATGGATAACTGTATTGTATACGGGCAGGGCGGTTTGGCCACCGATGAAATAGTGGTGAGCAAAACCGGCAACACCGCATTCAGCATTCAGTTGCGTAACTGCTTGTACAAAGTGAAAAATGATCCGGCCAATGTAAGCTTCCTGAATTCGCTGAAAAATGTGGAGCCATTGTTCGATAGCATCATTACCAGCCGGCAGCAGTACAATTTCCGGCTGCGAGATGAATCGCCGGCCCGCAATACTGGCTTAGCTGGCGGCCCAGCCACCGATCTGGATGGCCTGCCCCGCCCTGCAGGTACCCGCCCCGATATTGGCTGCTTCGAAAAACAATAACTCAACTATTTGCCTTACTTAGCTGTTACCTTCCTAAATCGTTCAATCCATTTACCATGAAATATTTATCTGTATTACTTGCACTAGCCCTAATGGCTTTTGTACCCGCTTCTAAACCCAGCATTCATGCTTTTAAAGTAGAAAGCATTGACGGCGGCGTTATTGATTTTTCTAAGTTCAAAGGCAAGAAAATTCTGGTGGTAAATACCGCCAGCAAATGCGGCTACACATACCAGTACGAAGGCCTTGAAAAGTTGTATGACCAGTACAAAGACAAGCTGGTAATTGTAGGCTTTCCGGCCAACAATTTCGGCGGGCAAGAACCCGGCAGCAATGCAGATGTAAAAGAATTTTGCACCAGCAAATTCGACGTCAGCTTCCCTATGGCTGCTAAAGTGAGTGTAAAGGGCAGCGACAAAGCCGCTATCTTTAAATGGCTCACCGAGAAAGCTGAAAATGGTGTGCTCGATGCCAACATCAGCTGGAACTTCAACAAGTTTTTGTTGGATGAAAACGGCCAGCTCATTCAGCATTTTGCCAGCCGTGTAGAACCTACCGACGAAGCCATTACCAAATATTTGAAATAGCCACTGGCTGCAATGGCCTTCAACTACTTCGTGTCACAAATTATCACCCAACCATCCTATTGAAATCATGAAGTGTCCGAATTGTAATGTAAGCCTTGTAATGACTGAGCGAAGTGGCATTGAAATTGATTATTGCCCTGAGTGCCGTGGCGTTTGGCTAGACCGCGGAGAGCTCGACAAAATCATTGAACGTGCTGCGCAACCCGTACAGAAGCCATCTCAGGATAGCTATCACGACCGCGACAGGTATCAAAAAGACAATGACTACCGCTACAAAAAAAAGAAAGGCTTACTGGGCGACTTGTTTGACTTCGATTAATTACAGGCATATCAATGCCGGAAAGGAACCCCGCAATGACGGGGTTCTTTTTTTTAACCATCATACACAGCCGGCGATGCTGCCTGTGCCTTTGTTGGTCAGGCAACCACAAAGGCGAAGTATTAGCTGTCTGTCAATTTTAAGAACATCCCTCAACCCCCTATCTTGCAGCCATGCTTTTTCCGGATGTAATAGGACAATTGGAAACCCGGCAGCACCTGCTCGATCTGGTGGACAACAACCGCCTGAGCCATGCCCTGCTGCTGGTGGGTAAAGAAGGAAGCGGACTGCTGCCGCTGGCCATCAACTTTGGCCAGTATGTGGTGAGCATGCCCGCCGAAAAATCGGTCGCAGCAGCACCCGCCCCCGATTTGTTTGGCGGCGGCACCGACCTGTTTGGCGCACCCATTGCTCCACCTGAGCCGGTACCCGAAGCACATGGCGGCATCGACCCGCTGGCTGCGCAGCTCATGCACCCCGACCTGCACCTGAGCTACCCCGTGTTACCCAAAAAAAGCGGCGACAAACCCGTGAGCACCGATTACATCAGCGAGTTCCGGGAGTTTTTCAAACTCATGCCCTATGGCTCGGGCTTCGACTGGTTGCAAAGCATTAATGCCGAAAACCGGCAGGGAAATATTACTGCCGAAGAGTGCAACGATATCATTCGCAAGCTGAGCCTCAAAACCTTTAAGGCCCGCTACAAAGTGCTGGTGATGTGGCTGCCCGAATACTTAGGCAAGGAGGGCAACAAGCTGCTGAAACTGATAGAAGAGCCACCCGTAGATACCTTATTTATACTGGCCACCGAAAATGAAGCCGATGTGCTGCCCACCATTGTGAGCCGCTGCCAAACCATACGGGTGCCACCGCTTACCGAAGCCGATGTAGAAGAAGCCCTCATCAGCCGCTGCAATGCCGCCCCCGATACAGCCCGCCAGCTGGCCATGGTATGCGAAGGCAACTACCACGAAGCACAGCAACTATTGCAGCACAACGAAGACGATTTCAACGGGTTGCTCCGCGACTGGCTCAATGCTAGCCTGCTGAAAGGCGCCAAAGCCTATGAACGCTTCGACCTGCAAAACAAGTTTGTAACCAACGTAAGCTCACTCGGCCGCGAAAGACAAAAGCAGTTTCTGCGCTACTTTTTGCAGCTGGTGGAGCAAAGCATTCGCCTGCGCCTGATAGGCGAAGCACAGGTACACCTGCCCCCCACCGAAAAAGATTTTGCCCTCCGGCTCAACAAGTTTAGCGGCATGGGCCAGCAAAAAGCCATTGCCGAAGAACTGGAGAAAGCCATTTACTACATTGAGCGGAACGCCAATGCCAAAATGCTGTTCCATGCACTTACCCTCAAATTGAGGAGCATTGTGCTCGAGAAAATTGTGATGGGGCATAATTGATTACTTTACAGACCATATAAGCTACAGGATAAAAAACTCACTTAGCAAGTGGCAGGTAAGCGATTTTTTGACATTTGTCAAATTTTCGAATGGAGCAATTACATAGCTTCAATATCCTTAACCCCCACTCTATGAGAAAATTGATTTTGTATTTCTTTTTTGCCGCTTTTATTATTACAGCATGTGAAAAAAATGTTGCGCCTGATAAACAACCTGAAAACTTAAAACATGCTCCAAATGCTAAAAGCTTTGCACAAAAATGGTTGTCACAAGAAATTATTGATCAGTTCAACTGGTTGCAGCAGGTACCACTTTTCAAGCATGATACACTTATTGGAGTAAAAGTATTGCATAACAACCTTGCTGGCAACCAACTTCAATATATTGTGATACAACTTGAAAGTAATGAATTTACCAAGCTGATGCTTCATCAAATACAGTATGAGGGCGTCGTTGGTAAATCTACCCCACTTAAAATTACCAGCGTTAATCTGATTAAAAAAACAACTGCAAGTATTGCTATGCGCCTTGATAGCACAGGCATCATTAGCAACCCCTCAAAAAAATCGATTCAAGCACTCTCGCACCCTGCGAACCCCTCTCCAACATTACCCATGGTAACTGTTACTGCCCGTTATCGTAGCTCTGGAAACGAATATTTTGCCCCAAGATATTTTGTTCCTTTCAATGGAGCATTTATCGAAAAAAGTGATGGTGGAAGTGGAAGCGGTGGGGAAGAAGGAGGCAACCAGACAGTATTGGACTATATAGCGCCATTGGATTCGGAAGGTGGCGGGGCGCCTCTTATATTGGATGGCGCTACTAATAGCCTTTTTGATGAAATTTGGTACAATATTGAAGACTACCCTGGAAAAGATCAAGGCTATGAATGGAAATGGTGGGAACAACCATCAGCCAATATAGAGCCAGAACTAAATACCAATCCAAATGCAAACGACTTAGATGGTTGGTGGAATGGCGACTCAACTTTTCAACAAACAGAAGCTCCGGCCCAACCTAAACCATACTTTTCAAATGTATATAACCAATATCCTAAAACTATTGATGGAAATGATGACATGCCGCCTGGACAACTTGCAACATTGATTGGTGGACAAGTTCTAAACGAGTTCAATAGGGGTAGCTTCCAGAATGCTTGTGCAATAAGATTATCATTTGCTTTGAATCATTCAGGCATTTCCATACCTGAGATACCCGGTAAAACTTGGAAAGGATCAGATGGGAAAAACTATTTCCGTGAAGCTGCGCAATTGAAAGCTTGGCTTACTCAAACATTTGGCGAGCCGGATGTGGTGTTAAGTTCTGATACGCAAACTCCCTTGCAAATGCGGCAATCACTTTTGGGCTTTCACAATAGAGGCATCTATCTGATGCTACCGAAAGATAGGGCTGCTTTTCAGGCTTCTGGCCATGCAACCCTATGGGGTGGATTGAATGCGATTGGAGGAAAAAATTATTTGGGAAACGCTGGAAAGGTATTTCTATGGAGACTCCCTCAATAAAAAAATGAACCTATACTACAATGCGTTATTTGCCAATATTTCTATTCGTCCTTTTTGCATGTACTATAAACAGTAGGCATCAGAATGATATTCAGCAAATATTATCCTTAATAAACGATGATACCACTTCATGGAAATACATTCGAAGTTGGAACTATTCTTTACCCAACACCCCAATTTCATTTGAAGATTCAATTGTCGGATGGAGCAAATGTTATTTTGACTATGACTCCTCTGATCTGTATGATGAATTTGGACCGAAGATGATTATGCTGAATGAAAATGGCGGTATTCCACCCTGGCATATTTTTACGGATACTGCTTTGCAAAGAGCCTTCTCAAAAAAAGAGAAAACTGCATTAGAAGCTGAGGCCAGAATGAATACAGCTCCTTTTCCAACCATTCAGAAAAATAATTCAGATTCTTCTATAGTTCGCTTCTTCCGAACCAATCCGATTTATGCTAAAAATAAAAAAATATGTTTCATTCAGGTTTTTACAACATATGGTCCGGCACCTTACTGGTCTGACGAACCCGAATACCAAATAATCTGTAGTCAGGTCTTCGTGTGTGAAAAACGTTCGAATGAATGGCAAATTTGGAAGGTTAAATCATGGGTGTACAATTGAAAAACAATACACATGAATTCAATGGTAGGCCAAACACGTATCTCCCGGCCCGCCTTCCTATATCATAATCACCTATTTTTGACGCAGTAATCCGTGAAATAGATTTTTGAGGCGAAACTTTTTTTGTGAACCAGTTGTAAGCACATGGAATTGGCGTTGTGTGTCCCGATAGCTATCGGGACACTGCAACTGTTGATTCTTTATTCAGCATAAAAAGGCAACCACCGGTTTGCCCAGCTTGCCAGCCACCGCTACCCCGTGTAGCCATCCGGCCCATTGGCAACAAGTATGGTACAAAGCCGATACTTGCACTGCTGTACAAGTGAGTGACACAACGCAGCTCAATAGCTGCACCACAGCTGGTTTCACCGAAAAAAAACAGGTAACTCCAAAGCGCTGCCGGAAACACACCAACCGGCCTTGCTATTGGTATTTAATCATTTAAGGAAGAGAGAGGACTATAGATATGGGATGTGGAAGTTGTGGAACGGGCTCATCGGGCAAACCCAATGGTTGCAAGAGCAACGGCGGCTGTAGCAGCGGCGGTTGCAACCGCATGAATGTGCACGATTGGCTGGCCAATTTACCCTTTGCTGACCCCAACAGCAGTTGCAAAATTGTGGAGGTAAGCTTCAACCAAGGCAGCAGGAAAGAGTTTTACCGCAATCATAGCCTGCAATATTTTGCCAAGGGCGAACTGGTAACTGTAGAAGGAGTAAGTGGCTTTGATGTGGGCGAAGTAAGCCTGAGTGGAGAGCTGGTGCGGATGCAATTGAAAAAGCGCAACCTGCCCGAAGACAGTGCCGATATCAAAAAAATACTACGCCGCAGTACGCCTACCGACATTGAAAAATGGCAGGAAAGCAAGCAGCGGGAAAAAGAGGCACTGGTACGCAGCCGTGCTGTGGCCCGGCAGCTGGGCCTGCAAATGAAGCTGGCCGAAGTAGAAATACAAGCCGATGGCAAAAAAGCTACTTTCTTTTATACTGCCGATGACCGGGTGGATTTTCGGGAACTCATTAAAATATTTGCCGGTGAGTTTCGGGTAAAAGTGGAGATGCGCCAAATTGGCCCCCGCCAGGAAGCGGGCAAAGTAGGTGGCATTGGCAGCTGTGGCCGTGAGCTCTGCTGCAGCACCTGGCTCACCGATTTTAAGAGTGTAAACACTACGGCAGCCCGCTACCAAAACCTAAGCATTAACCAAGCCAAGCTGAGTGGCCAGTGCGGCCGCCTCAAGTGCTGCCTCAACTTTGAGCTGGATACTTACCTCGATGCATTACAACACTTTCCCAACGATGCCGACGTGCTGGAGATAAGCCGTGGCCGGGCATTTTTGGTGAAAAAAGATATTTTCAAAAACCTGATGTGGTACACCATGCCCGACAGCACTAAGCAATACCCGCTGACGCTGAAAAGGGTACAGGAAATAAAGTCCATGAACCGCAACGGCGAACGCCCCGACGACCTGCAGGCTGTGGAAGTGGTGACCAACAAAGCCAGAGAAGTAGAACCAGAATTTGTAGATGTGGTAGGCCAGATAAGCCTGCGGAGCCTTGAAAAAACCAGCCGCCGCCAACGGGAAAAAGAACGGGGTATTAACGATGGCCGCAACCGTGGACAAGCACCACGTGGTGCAGGTAATGCGGGCAATCAACAACAGCAGCGGCCCCCACAACAGCGCCCCCCACAAGGAGGCAACCAACAACAACAGGAGCAACGCCCCCCCCGGCAGCAGCAGCGACCGCCACAGCAACAAAGGCCGCCGCAGCAACCTGGTCAGCAGCAGGCAGGCGGTGGACAAGGCAACAACCAGCGGCGCAATAAACCGCCCCGCGGACCAAGGCCTCCAAAACCTGAAGGCGAATCCTGATATTTGGAATTGGCAAGGGACTTGCCCAATTAAGAACCCCGCTTATATTTGCAGCACATAAATAAACACCTCCTTATGGAACAATACGTAGAAGAAGTAGCCAAGAAAAGCACCGGCAAGCATTGGGCCCTTTTCTTTTTCTGGACCATCGCCATGATGGTGTTGATGTTTTCGCCTTACGGCCAGTGGTTTTGGCTGCTGCTGCCTTTCGTAGTAACAGAATTTGCCAAAGCAATGGATTTGCTGTAAAAAGCCGATTCATTTTACCAGATACAAATAGCCCCGCAAAGAATTGCGGGGCTATTATATTGATGAAGTGACCGAAAGAAAGCTAAAAATCTTTTGCCTGAAAAACAGATTGGTGCTTAGCTGCGCAAATAACGCCGTACCGTACTCCTGTTGGTAAGCCACACCAGCAACATGACCAGTAGCATGGCAGCAATGGTAACCCAACTAATGAAAGGAGCAATATTCATTTGCTGTGCTGCCAGCAAATAGTGCATGCCATACTGAATGCCGCTCAGCATGAGTAAAACCGTCAGCATTACCACGCCATTTACAGGCATGAATTGCCGCATTAAAAATGACTGCAATGCCTTGGGTGAAGTGCCTATGGTTTTGAGCAATTCTATATCGGGCCGGCTGCTGGCAATGGTGAGTTGTATAAACAAACTGAACACCAGCATACCAAACAACAACATTACCAAACCTATGCTGCCTACAATACCTACAATCCAGTTGACAATCACCCGCACTTTGCTAAAGCGGGTTTTATCGGTATTGGTACGCCAGCCGCGGTCAGACAGATATTTCACCAATTCAGGATCTGAAGGATCGTTGGTTTTTATGACAAGACGGGTAGTAAGTGGTGTAGTACTGTAGCCATACAATTGGTTGGCCCAATCCATGCAAGATTGTGGAATCAAAATGGAATTCAACCGGTCGGAAGTGCCTACAATATGACCTACCAATTCTGCTGAACTGCCCTTACCTGAGATCGTTATTTTCAGCGGAATCACTTTCAATGCTTCTATAGACAACTGTGGCAGATTTTGCTGGCTCATGGCCATACCAGTGTTGTACAAATCGATGAAGAATGTTGGGATGATGACAGGCAAATCCCGCTGTCCTTTTTGCCACTGCCAACTGTTGGTTTGCACATCAATAAATTCATCGGGTACACTTTCGAAATAGGCATCGCTGTAAAAAGGAATGGCATCGCTGTAGCTGCTCACATTCACCGAAAAATTTGACGCTGTCAGCACACCCATTTTTTCTACAAAAGGTTGTGCCTGCAGGCTGTCAGCTTCTGCTTTGGTAAAAGCACTCAATGCTTTATTGCTCTGCCTTTCGCCGGTAATTTGCTTGTTGATGACGAGAAAATCAGCCGTTTCATTGTCGTTGTTTTTGCCATGCAACAACTCATTAAAATTCATGAAGGTTTGTACGGCCAACAAAATAAACATCATGGCTACACCCATGCCGATGGTGGCCATCAAAAAACGTACTTTACCAATACCGGCACGAATCAGTTTTTTGAGCAAGGGTTGTATGGAAGGCTGCGTGGCCATGGGTTACAATTGCAAATAACGGGTGTAAGAAAAATGCTGATCATCGTCGAGATCGGTGAGCAAAAAACCAGCCTTGCGATGGGTACAGGCTTCAGCAATCAGTGCTGCTGCTTTGGCCGTATTTTGCTGATCGAGGTGGCTGAATGGTTCATCCATCAGCAACCACTCAAAGGGTTGCACCAATGCCCGAATGATAGCTATACGTTGCTGCTCGCCATAGCTACAAGTAGCAGCCTGCTGATGCAATACATGTGCCACACCCAAACGTTCGGCCATGGCTTGTACTTCTTCAGTGCTGCACACAGGTGTAGCCGGCATTCGGCGTTTCAGTTCAATGTTTTCCAAAGCGGTAAGCTGCCCAAACAACCGTAAATCCTGAAACACCACACTCAGTTGTGTTTGCCTTATGCCGGCCAATGCTTCTGGCGAAATAGCCGAAACGGGTTGGTTGTTGTACAATACATTGCCCGTATAATCTTTACGCAAATGCCAAATGATATGGTGCAACGTGGTTTTGCCTGTACCGCTGGGGGCTTTTACCTTAATCCAATCGCTGGCCTTCAACTCAACTTGCTGGTTCCAGATTTCTGAGGAACGCTGCAATATTTTTTCCCGAATGGGTGTAGGTACAATATGGTCCAGTGTGATGGTCATGATAGCGATAAAGACAACTTAGCAATATTAACCAAAAAACATTGCCATGGTTGTGTAACCATGGCAATGCAGTTATTTAAGAATAGCATTATTGCAATTCAATTTCGGCTTCCATGCGTTTGTACATTTCTTCCTCCTCCTTTTCTTTCGCCTTCATTTCGTCGGCTATAAACATGAGGTAACGCACCAGTTGGGGCAAGGTATTTTTACCCGGAGCCATTTGCATTTCACCTTTTGTAGTCAGCTTTTTACCATCAAAATTGCCGGAAGAAAACCACACGTCACCAAAGATTTCTTTTGAACGGTTGAGGATGTTTTTTTCATGCACATCGGTGCTGTCGAACATGGTTTCAGGAATGCCTTTGAGGATAGATGGTGTGTTGAGGTAAAAACCAACACTCTGATCTTTTAATGCAGTACGGGCTTGCTCGGGCAACTTGGCGCCTGCTTTACCACTGGCATAGTTGGCATACACTGTACTGTCGTTGCTGATGATCAGCAGATCGCCTTCAATGCCGGCAAACACACCAAGCTGTGGCATGGGCTCCGTCATTTCACCATCTTCCACATTTATTTGTGGTGATACAGGAACAATGCGGTTGCCTTCGCGGCGGATACCGCCTTCTTTTTCAGCCAATCCAATGAGTTTGTTGAATGCTGCTTTATCGCCAATGCGAATAGCCATCAGCAATTTGCCAGTTGGCTCTACGCTGTTATACTTAGCGTCTTTACCATACGCTTTTGATTCGAAAGCAAAATCGCTGAACATTACGGCAAAATCACCTTTAAAGGCTTTTGCAATTTCATCGGCAGTTACACCACCCTGGCTCAGTGCCATATTTACCAAGGCCTCTACGCCCAGTTCTTTTACAAATGCAGGAAGCAATTCCGGCTTAAAGCTGAAGGCCGTTACACCATTTATATTGGCATTGGGATAACGCTCTACAAGGCTCATATCCACCACAGGGCCAGCATATTTCTTCAGCAAATCGCCCAGCTTTTTGCCTACATAGCTATCACCTTCAATCACAATTTTGCCATCTTCAAAGTTGATGACAGAAGTACTGTATGCATCAGCCATCAATTCTTTTACCTGTGGCATCATGTTCATGAAAGGATTGCTGGCTACACCCGCTGCAGATTCGCTGCTGGTAAACATCGCAACATCAGCCGGCTTTTCCATGAGCTCGTTGAAAACATCAATGCTGGCAACGCTTTCGTCTTTCTTCAGTTCAAAATATTTTTTGATGTCTTGCTTGGTGTCGGTAGAAAGTACCGGTGCATTGTTTTCAACAGCAGAACTGTCTAACAGCATGTCTTCAGTGTCAAGCATACCATAATCGGCAGCTGTTTGCTTGCCCACCATCATCACGGCATCTTTTTTCCAACCAATAGAAACCATGGGCAGGCTCACTACAGAAATGTCGCCCATCTTTTCAATCTTGGCATCTTTGAATTGCTTGCTGATAAATGCTTCGAGTTTAGCAGCATCTTCCAGGCCAGCTACCAGCTGAAAAGAAAGACTGCCGCCGTTGAAATTTATTTCTGGTACGGCTACAAATACCCGGCTCTGAAAATCGATACCCGCATCTTTGAACTGCTTCCACATGTCGAGGGCTTCGGTATAACCGTTGTTGCCATTTTCATCTTTCAGCACCTGCATCATGTTTTCGATGCTCAGCGAATCTTTCTCCAGTTTTTGCACCATGCTTTTTACATCAAAAGCCAGTACATAGCCTGCAGATTTGGGAATGTAACGTGTGTATTCGGGGCCTTTTTTGCCGCAGGAAGCCAGCACAATGGCGGCCAATACGAGGAGTCCTGCAAAACGGTTACGGTTCATAAGTGATAGTAGAATTTGACACAAAGATGCGGGTAAAGCAGTGGATGCACAAACCCGCAGCCCGATTATACAAGGGCGGCAGCGAATGGCGCAAAGAGCTGGTTGTAGCTACCATGAGCGGCAGTAAAAGCCTATAAACAATGGTCGTACAAACTGATTTTGCACCTGTGCAGAAAGCAGGTACTTTTCGGGTATGAAATTTGAAACCAGAGAGCTGCCAGCCCGCAAACGCATTGCCATGGTAGCACACGACCATAAGAAAGATGATATTATTGAATGGGCATATTTTAACCGCGACATGCTGGCCAAACATGAACTGTTTGCCACCGGTACCACAGGTAGGTTGCTTGAAGAAAAACTGGACCGCCCGGTACGTAAACTCATGAGTGGCCCGTTGGGAGGCGATCAGCAAATTGGCGCTATGATTTCGAACGGCGAAATAGACATGCTCATCTTTTTTTGGGACCCCATGGAAGCGCAGCCGCATGATACCGACATTAAAGCACTGCTTCGCCTGGCAGCCGTATGGAACATACCCATGGCTACAGACCGCAGCACCGCCGACTTTTTGCTCACCAGCCCGCTGATGCAGCACAAGTACGAATGCAAAGTGCCCGACTACAGCACCTACCTCAAGCGGACGATTCCGCACTAATACATGTACGATAATGATGGGTGAATGAATTTATTGACCCATCATTATTATTCATACCCACAGTTGAAACCGTAGGTATGAATTCCGCTTCATTTGGTTAGAAAAAAACGTGCCGCCATTTCATTTTTCTTTGAAATGGAAAAATCCATTTTATACAAAACTGACCATCGCATTGCACACACGGTTGAAACCGTAGGCTGATATCTGTGACCAAGAAAAATGCTTACATCTTGGTAATAGAATAGCCAAGAGCGTCACATAGGCGGGTTATAATTTGGATGAAATTTCTACCACAACAAATCATAGCCCACGGTTTCAACCGTGGGATGCAATGAAGCCACGAATTTGGAAAAAACCGTTTTAACGGCTTTAAACACTCAGATTAGGCCGACACCGGCTACGGCTTTGACTGCATACTCTTATATAACACATCATGTATGCGGCTACGTATGTTGAGGTCGAGCAGTGTACGATTATCGCCGCCACCAGGATGCACCCTATTGCTCAGAAAAATATACACCAGCTCGGTGGCAGGATCTACCCATACACAAGTACCTGTAAAACCCGTATGCCCGTAAGTGGCAGCAGAAACATACTGCGCCGGATAAGCCGTTTTTTCGGTACGCAGGCTGTTGTTTTTTTCTGGCTTGTCAAAACCCAAACCACGGCGGCTAATGGGTGTTTGATAACTGGTGAACCAATCAATGGTTGATTTTTTCAAGTATTGCTTACCATTGAACTGGCCACCATTCAACAACATTTGATACAGTTTGGCGAGGTCTTCGGCATTGCTAAACAAACCAGCATGACCAGCCACATTGCCAAACATGGCTGCGCCGGGGTCGTGTACATAACCCCATACCAATTGCTGTCGAAAAACTTTTTCTTGTTCAGTAGGTGCAATGCTGCTGTTGGCAAAATGCTCGAAGGGTTTGAAGCCCGTGGTATGCATGTCGAGCGGCGTATAAAACTGCTGCTGCACATATTGCTCCAATGGCAAACCACTCACAGCTTCTACCAACTTGCCCAGCAGAATAAAATCGTTATCGCTGTACACATACTTCAGTTCTTTAGCAGCTACGGGGCTTGTATAAATGCGGCGATACATGGTATCCACCCAATCGTTACGCATAAACAGCCGGTTCGTTACATCTACTGAATAATGATCTTTTTTAAAAGGCGTAAAGACTACTGGCGATGCTTTGCCAGTAGCTGCATCCGTTACTTCTTTGTAAAAAGGGATCCATGCTACCAAACCGGCCTGATGCAACAACAGGTTTTCTACCGTCAGGTTTTCTTTATCTCCGCCTTTGAGCCATGGCAAATAGTCGCTGGCTTTTTTCTTCACATCCACCTTGCCTTGTTCTACCAGTTTCATTACTGCTACTGTAGTGGCCGATATTTTAGTCACACTTGCCAAATCGAAAATGGTACCGGTTTGCATGGGCAGTGTTTGTGCCGCATCCAAATGGCCATACGCTTTTTGAAACACCAGTTTGCCTTTGCGCAGCACCGTTACTACACAGCCCGGTGTAGCACCTGCAGCAATGGCTTCCGCGGCAATAGCATCAATCTGGCGCAGGGTATCGCTACTCATGCCTACCGCTTCAGGAGCCGCGGCAGCAAAGGCTTTGGCGGCTGTAGCACCAGTGCCAAATTTCCAATTGCCTACGGTTACAGGCAATGACCCAATGGCCGCAAATTGTCCTTTGAGCCAGCTGGCCGCCACCGACTGAAACACAGAATCATCTTCATAACAAGCCACCAGATTTTCATACCCGGTAGAGTCGAACTGCGCCATGGCGTAAGGATTGCCAAACAACAGCAGTGAACTGCCTTTGCGATTACCTAATGTTTTTACCAAGGAAACTGCAGCTTCGCCCATGCTGAAATTGTTGGCTGGCTGACGACGCACATCATGTAAGCCGACTACAATGTTGGCGGGTTTGAAGGCATTGATTTTTTTCAGCAATGAATCGGCCGTTGCTGCAGTGCCATTTTTCAATGGCATAAAAAATACCTGATGCTGTTGAGCTTTCATCAATTTGGCCATGGGAATGTTAGCCATATTTCCTACCAATATGTATGCTGTTTTGCTGCCGGCCTTTGGCTTAGCATGCAAGGCGTTTCCCCTAACCACCGTGAGTGCTTGTGTGGCAACATCTTTGCGCAGCACATCCACCTGAGCATTCAAATCGTTCAGCAAATTATTGTCATTTACGGTTGCTGTTTTACCCAACACATAATCGTATTTGGCTTCCAGCACCCGCTTGCATTTATGATACACTTGTTCCCACGTGAGTCGTCCTTCATCAATGGCTTTCTTAATGGCATCAATCGTTTTGGGTACATCGGCCGGCAGGCACAGCATGTCGTTGCCGGCAATAATACTTTGTACGGCAGCTTCTCCACTTGGATAAAATTTGGCCACGCCTTTCATTTCCAATGCATCCGTAAATGTGAGTCCGTTATAACCGAGCTCATTGCGCATCAGTGTGGTAATATTATTGTAAGAAATAGAAGTTGGTTTGTTCGGGGTGCTATCAATGGCTGGAATACTAAGATGCGCTACCATAACACTACCAATGCCTTTGGCAAAAATTTCTTTGAAAGGATACAACTCCAATGCGGTCAGCTCATCCATGTTTTTATTGATGATGGGCAAATCGTAATGGCTGTCTACACTCACATCGCCATGGCCGGGAAAGTGCTTGGCACAAGCCATTACACCGGCATCTTGCATGCCCTGCATAATGCGGGTGCCCATAAGGGCCACTTTGTATTTGTCTTCACCAAAACTGCGCACCCCAATCACCGGGTTGGCGGGGTTGTTGTTGATGTCTACCACGGGTGCATAGTTCACATGTATGTTCATCCGCTTGCATTGGTCGGCAATGGCCTGCCCCACTTTGTACACCACGGCTGCATCATTTACCGCACCCATGGTCAGCTGATATGGAAATGATTTCACACCTGCGAAACGCATGCCCAATCCCCATTCACCATCTACCGTAACCATAATGGGCGTTTTGGCTTTGGCCTGAATGCTATTGAGCAATGCCGCCTGCTGTGCAGGGCTACCTTGAAACAAACACACAGCACCCACGTTGTACTGGCGAACCAATGCATTGGCAAGGCTATCAAACATAATGGGATTGCCCTTGGCATCCATGCTACTGGTACGAATCACCATGAGCTGCGCAATGCGTTCTTCATTACTCAACGATTGAAACACACTATCTACCCATTGTTGCTTTTGCGCCATCAACTGACCGGCACACAACATCGACATCATTACAAGCAAGCGACGCATTTTCAAACTGTTTATTGTTGCAAAGTTCACAAGTTTACGAGTTTACGAGTTCACAAGTTTACGAGTGCACAAGTTCCTGCGTTAGCTACAGCCCTGATAACGAATTGCCACCGGGGCAGTAATCCTTTCCAATTCAGGCCTACCAACTTCCGTCTTTGGACTACCGTCTTTCCGACTTCCCGACTATTCCCTACATTGCCATCGCTGGATTTTTCCGGCAATCACATCTATTGATGCAGTGTTCTACCAAACTTTAATGAAAACAACCATGAACGTAAAACATGTATTGCTCGTTGGTCTTTGCCTCAGTGGCACTGCAGCCATGGCGCAGCCAACGCTCAAACAGGCCGGCAAATATGCCCAAACCATTACGCCTGCCGATTTGAAAAAACACCTGACCATTGTAGCCAGTGCCGAAATGGAAGGACGGGAAACCGCTACCCCCGGCGAATACAAAGCCGCCGCTTACATCATAGAACAAATGAAAGCCATTGGCCTGCAACCCGGCAACAATGGCCAGTGGACACAATCGTACAACGTGTACCGCGACAGCCTGACCGAGGCTTCGCTGCAAGTAAATGGCAGCAAGCTGAACCTCTACAAAGATTTCAGTGCTACTACAGCCAACTACAACAGCCACATGAGTTTTGGCGAAGTAGTGTATGTAAACATGGAAGACAGCCTTTGGAAAAATAACAAAGTAGATGTGAGTGGCCGGCTGGTGCTGGTACGCATGAAAGCCCCAGCGGCCGGTGCCGGTGGTCGTGGCTTTTTTGGCGGCCCCGCCATGGTGGTAGGTCAGCTGCAAGCCAAAGGCGCTGCTGCCGTACTCGTAATGGGCGATCGCATCAACGATGGCAAAGAACCTGTGATGAGTGGCATGACGGTAGTAAAAGATCCTGCCCGCCAAGGCATCAATTTCTTTAGCCTATCCGACGCTGCTGCTGCACAACTCTTGGGAGCCGATGCTGCTGCTGAAAAAGGCGGCAAGCTGCAAAGCAAAAACATCAAAGCGAGTGTACATTTCAGCTACCACGAAAAGCAAATCACGTTGGTGAGCAACAATATCCTCGGCTTTTTGGAAGGCACCGATAAAAAAGATGAGTTTCTGGTGGTAACCGGTCACTACGATCATATTGGCCGCCGTGGCGATATCATCAACTACGGTGCCGATGACGATGGCAGTGGCACCGTAAGTGTGCTGGAGCTGGCCGAAGCTTTTGTAAAAGCAAAAGCAGAAGGCAAGGGCCCCCGCCGTAGCATTTTGTTTATGACCGTGAGTGGTGAAGAAAAAGGACTGTGGGGCAGTGGCCACTACGGCAACAATCCGGTGTATCCGTTGGAAAAAACCACCGCCAACCTCAATATCGATATGATTGGCCGCACCGATACCGTGTACGAAAGCAAAAAAGATTCAGCTTTGTATGTGTACCTCGTAGGTGAAGACAAGCTGAGCAGCGACTTACCCGGCGTATCTGTACTGGCCAACAAAAATTTGAAAATGGTGCTCGATGGTCGCTACAACGACCCGCTGGATAAGAGCCGCATTTACTTCCGCAGCGACCACTACAATTTTGCCAAGCATGGTGTACCCATTCTGTTTTACTTCGATGGCATTCACCGCGACTACCACCGCCCTACCGATACGGTAGACAAAATTGAATTTGAGCTGATGGCCAAACGTGCCCAACTGGTGTTCCTCACCGCCTGGGAAATAGCTAACCGCAACGAGATGCTGAAGCGTGACAAGCCATTGCCAGCTGCAGCACTCACCAGATAATGTAGAAGTCAGAAGTACGAGTTACGAACTGTCTTCAACCATGTAAAAGCGTAGGAAGTTTTCCTACGCTTTTTTCTTTTATGGGGTCAGCAGTGGTACTACTATGTATCAGCAGTGGCGTTGGCACCCTGTCTGACAACAGGCAGGCGTTCAACCAATGACTACTATGTAGCTTTCCCTTTTTTGTCCGCTACTACATGAATGGCAGTGTTGCTTTAAGTAATTTTTAATGTAACTATATTTGTTACATTAAAAACAAGTCCTACATTTGCTCCACTATGAACAACGCCAGGTTTGCAACCAACATGCACATTCTTACCCTGCTGGCCAGCATGCCTGGCGAGTGGCAGAGTTCTGAGTGGCTGGCCACCAGCATTAACATCAACCCGGTGATGGTGCGCAAAGAACTGAGTGTGTTGCAGGCAGCCGGACTGGTAGTAACCCGTAAAGGGAAAGACGGCGGATCCATGCTGGGCAAGCCCGCAGCAACCATTACGCTGGCCGAAGTGTATGCCGCCATCAAACAGTCGGAAGTACTGGGCCGGAAAAACATGAACCCCAATCCTAAATGCCCCGTAGGCAAAAACATCAATAAAAAACTCGATCAATTGTTTTTGGAAACAGATGACATTGTAGCTGCCTTTTTAGCAGGCAAAACCCTCGCTGGTTTTGTAGCCCAATTTCACCGTTAATTTTTTTTAATCATAACTGTAACACTTTTAATTACATTTCATTCTATGAAAACAGGTATCACAGGCGCCACCGGACAGCTGGGTCAGCTGGTAGTAGCACAACTCTTACAAAGAACAGAAGCCAGCCAATTAGTAGCTCTCGTTCGCAACACGGAAAATGCCGCATCACTCGGCATTGAAGCACGGGCATTCGATTACAGTCAACCCGATGCCACTGCATTGCAAGGCATTGATCAACTCTTGTTGATTTCGGGCAATGAAATTGGCCAACGCAAAACACAACACGGAAATGTGATTCATGCTGCACAACAAGCCGGCGTACAATTAATTGTATATACCAGTTTGTTGCATGCCGACAAGTCTCGCATTAGCCTGGCCGAAGAACATTTGGCCACAGAGCAATTGTTGCAGGCATCGGGCATACCGCATGTGATTTTGCGCAACGGTTGGTACAACGAAAACTATGCAAACGCCATTGCAGGTGCATTGCATGCAGGCGCCATAGCCGGCAGCTCGGGTGATGGTAAAATTTCATCTGCCGCCCGTATAGATTTTGCAGAAGCAGCAGCTGTGGTGCTGACAAGCACTGGCCACGAAGGCAAAGTATACGAACTGGCGGGCAGCAGCAGCTATACGCTTACAGAGCTGGCTGCAATTGTAGCGGAGCAAGCAGGCAAGCCCGTGCAGTACAACAACCTGCCGGTAGCAGACTACGCCAAACTGCTCAGCAGTTTTGGCTTGCCCGAACCATTGGCGGCAATCATTGCCGGATGGGAAACAGGCATTGCGCAAAACGATTTGCTGGACGAACAGCAGCAACTGGCGCAATTGATTGGCCGCCCCACTACACCCATCGCCGAAACAGTACGTGAAGTGTTGGCCGGCGCTGCGCAGTAATTTTTCGTAATCCTTCAATAAAAAAGCGAAGCGTTTTGGCGCTTCGCTTTTTTATTGCACAACCTAATATCAATGAGATTGCTGTAAATACTTTCTTGCTGCAGCACGACCACTTTCGAGCAAAGCATTTACCTGTGCCTGCGGTAGCTTTCTGATGCGAGGGCTAAGTGATAAATTGCTAATCAGTACGGTTCTTTCCAAATCAACCACTGGCTTATCTACCAATAGCTTGTAAATCGATTTCAGATAGGTATTATTGTTCTCAATTGGAAATGGCTGAGCTAAACGCATTGCTGGTGAATCAACTAACCAAGGTTCTTCCAATTGCATACCCAGTGTTTGGCCGTTTCTTGCATATACATTCTCAGATGAAACTGCGATATAGCGGCTGCTGTCGAAAATGGTAAGCGGATAATTAGCCAGCAGACCACCGTCTGCCATTAGCGATCGTCGTTGTAAACTGTCGTTGTTTTCATAGCAATGGCCGGCATCATCCATCCATATTGGGCGAAAATAAAAAGGGATAGAAGCAGAAATACGCACAGCATCTGCAATCCGCATATCAGGATAGGTTTCATGGGAAAACACCCGAAGTTGTTGCCAGCTTAAATCTGTACCCGTGATGTACAATGCCAACTTAGCATACAAATGACGTTGTTCAAAGAGTTCTTGAAAACTGATATTGGCATTGCCTGTTTTGGCTGCGATTTTTTCTTCCATCCATTTGGTAAGTGCTTCGCCTTTGTACCAACCCATTTGTTTTTTTAGCCGAACCGCTCCCGGTATAGCTAAAAAACTGCCATCGTTGAATTGTTTAAAAGAAGTGCTTTGCAATGCCTCTAGAATTTCAACCGGGGTGTAACCAACTGCCAACAGTGTTGCCTGAATGGCACCAGCCGATGTTCCGCCCACTCTTTCCAACTGTCGGAGTTGGCCCGCACTATCCAAAACTTGCAAAGCACCGATGTAAGCAATCCCTCTGATGCCACCACCTTCCATCACCAAATTCTTGATGATTGTTTGCCCGTTAGTAGCAGTTCGTACTATGATGAGCAACAATACAATAGCGCTATACTTTCGCATGGTTGAAAGTTAATTACTCTCCATACAACCACTACTTATGCAAATGAGTTTTCACAAAAAGAAAAGCCCGGACAAATAGCCCGGACTTCAGTGTTTGAAAAAATATAGTTGACTTTTCCTTCGTACCTCGTACTTCCGGCATTAGCCTCTGCGGGAAGGACCAGTGCGGCGGTCGACTTTGTTTTCGAGACGGTCGCGGCGGTTTTCTTTGCGGTCTCTTTTGTCTTCGGCTTTATCGCGACGGTCTTCTTTTTTATCCCGTACATCTTCTTTGCGGTCTCTTACATCTTCGAGTTTATCGCGGCGGCCACCGTCGTGTTGGGCATCCCGTACATCTTCGCGTTTGTCGCGACGATCTTCGGCTTTGTCCCGCTTGTCTTCGCGGCGGTCGCGGCGGTTTTCCTTGCGGTCACGAACGTCTTCTTTTTTGTCCCGCACATCTTCTTTGCGGTCGCGGGTTTGGGCCTGGGTGGTAAAAGTGGCGAGTGCAATGGCGGCAGTCAGCAGGAGTTGTTTGGTAGTAGTGCGTGTCATGTTTTTTCGGTTTTTGTGCAGGTATGACGCAGCATGACGAGGGAACGTTTAATGGGGGGTGAGATTTTTTTGGAAGAGCGGGGCCAATAGCTGCGCTTCATTTTTAGAACAGCAGCAACAATTAGAACAATATACAAACACCACCAATACCAATAGGGAAGGATATATAATTCCAAGTATTGAATAATATCTTGATACAAAGAGCTTGACACATGGATTGAACCTTCACTCAATTGAAAACAACTAATTAGGTTTATTTCATTTTCCGCATCGTTAGTTGGTGGTGGATCTGCAAAAATGTAAAACGTATCTCTTGCCAAAGCATATCGTTTGTGTTCGTTAATCAAACAGATATTGATGAGGCTTACAAAATCGTTGAACGTGGCAGATGGCAACAATACTGCCGCCACTACCCTATTGGTATCGTGAGTGAGCTTTAGTTGTAAGGCTTCTTGTTGTATCATTTGCAGCGACAGTTTGCTTTGTGCAGCATCTTCTCCTAACCAAAA
>JADLHL010000096.1 GCA_020848815.1 Chitinophagaceae bacterium
ATATTGGTGGTACTTGCTTGCTGTACAGCAATGTAATAATCGCCGGTTACACTTGCCGCCGTGTTGGTAAAAGAAATAATAATGCTGTTTTCGTTGGTAGTAAAAAAGTTGCTGCTGGTAATAAGTGCAGATGAGGAAGGGGCTCCACCAGCTCCGGCATCTTCGTACACCCGCATGTTTACGATGTTTCTGTAGGTACTAAATGGTATACGGATTTGTCTGATTTTTCTGGTACCGGTTCCATAAATCTTTGTTGCCAAAAAGCCTGTGCCACCATTAAAGCCAATGCCAAACGGTGAGAAAGAAATGTTAGGCGTTTGTTGGTGTCCACCCGATATTTTTTGCGACGCAGTAAGCATATTGTTGCTTGTTCTGTCATCGGCATCTGCTGTTACAGCAACCTGTATTTGCTGTATGCCGGGGTTGCTGGTGCTGAACGCTGGAAAGCTTACCAATTGCGAAGCGCCAGCGGCTAGGCTGGCAATGTTTACCGAAGCGGTATGCGTATTGGCACCACTTATTTGTAAGCTTACCACAATATTGGTGGCTGCTGCAAGTCCTTCGTTTTTTACCAATGTTTCAATCCTGTTGCCCGATTGATTGGTTGTCTGGCTTACGCTGTCTGCATACAAGTTGGCCAGCGAAATATCGTTGGTGCTTCTACCAAAAAAGCGCTGTGTAAAACCGTTTGCTGGCGGTACATCTCTTCTGAATAAAATACCATTGGCCAGCCGGGCATTGTTGCGATGGTTGAAAGAAACGATGGCACTAAAAGGGGCAATATTTACCCCTTTGTAATTGGCCGCAAAACTATTGATGCCAGCTTTAATGCCTACGGCAGCATTGCGGGTGCTGAGGGTGTTGGCAGATGGTATAAAACTGCCGTACACAAATTCAATATCGTTACTTCCTTCGTACAGTTTTACCTGAAACTCCACTTGCGAAAATTGGTGCAGTACAGCGCCATTCGAGTTGTCTGCATCACGAATATTTTTCCATTGTATGGTGCACACTCTGTTGGGAGCCACGCCGCTTGTTTGTACATGAAACGCAGGTGTGCCTGCTGCTACCAGGTTGGTAAAGAATGGCAGAATGACGTATTGAAAACTATCGAGAGTTGATGTGAAAACTGCGGCATGAGAATTGGCAGGGCTCACACTAATATTGGTAGCTGCAGCAGGTGCTTCGGTGCCAAGGCGCAGTATGCCATCGGCATGTATGCGAAACTGTGTAAATACAGAGTCGTTGAATTGAAAGTTGAAACCAATGTTTTGAGGGGTGGTACTCACTCCAGCTTCATTGTTGGTCATGGCAATGGCGGTGCCGGTGCTGCTAATGTCGGTGTAAGTGCTTTGGCCCACCCGAAAGTTGGTGCTACTGAAGTTTGATTGGGCAAAAGATAATTGCACAATCAGTAGTACTGCAAAAAGGAAAAAGGGTTTCATGAGCTGGAGAGTTAGTCTGTGATTGACGGTTGTACGCTATGAAAAATTTAGCGTAGTAAAACTCATGAATCAACTGCTTTGTGGCAATACGTAATTGGGAGTATAAAAGCTGAAACAGGGGGTAAAATCAGGCTCAGGCAATAGCACATTCAAAACGGACTAATAATCCGTTGCTGCTGCTGAAAGTGGCAGTGCCGTTGATTGCTTGCATCCGCTGTTGCATGTTTTTCAATCCATTGCCAAATTGGTTATTGGATTGAAGCCCGTTGCCATTGTCCTGAACAGATACTATCAGCCGCTGGTTTGCTGTCATTTCAAAACCAATTTCAACCCTTGTGGCATGGGCATGTTTCAGCACATTGTTCAATGCTTCTTTGAAACATAGAAATATATTTTTGCGGGCTGTACCGTGTATGGTGGTATCGGGTTGAAATAGTTTTTCTTCAAAATGTATTTGTATTGCCGTGCCTTCAAAAAATGAAACAGCATATTGGCGGGAGTACTCACAAAGGTTGGCAATGCTGTCGTTGTCGGTGTTGAGTGCCCAAATAAGGGTATTCATTTTTTGGGCTGCTTCGCTGGCTGTGCCACTAATTTTTTGCGAAAGGTTCGCTATTTCTTCTGGCGGCAATTTTTTGTTGCTCATCAAATCGCTGAGTATGCGTATGATGCTCAAACTGCCGCCAAGTTCATCATGCAAGTCTTGCTGAATATTGTGTTGCAATTTGGCCAGTTCCAGCTTTTTCAACAACCGGTTTCGGTACAATAAAAAAATGAGCAACACAGATACCAATAAGGTTGAAAGGGCAATGATTTTATACTGATCGAGTTTTACTTTCCGGGCTTCGTTGGCTATTCTTAAATTGAGCAGTTGTGTTTCATTTTTTAATGCTGCTTCCATTACTTCGTTGATTTGCACATTGTAATCAGCTTGCACTTTGTCCAGAATCATCATTTTTTTATAAATGCAATCTTGCAGCAGCAAATCCTGTTTTGATTCTGAAAAGAACACAATGGCTTTGTTTAAAAATTCGATGCTGAAATAACTGTTGATATCAGGTCTTTTAGTGAGCAGTCTTACTCCCTCTTTAAAGGCGCTATTGGCTTGCTCTGATAGTTGTTGTTTTCTAAAATGTTGACCAAGCGAAGCATAATTCAATAGCAATACATCTATATCATTATCGATACCCGATATACATGATTTGAAAAAATGCAAGGCAGAATCTGGCTTTCCTAATGCATCATAGCAACTGCCAATTTGGTTTTGAGCAACACTAATGGCTCTGAGTCTTTTGTTTTTTACGGCTTCGTTGTAAGAGTGAAAAGCATATTTTAAGGATGAAGCCGGCTCATTGTGTTTTAATAATGCTTCCGACAAATTACCCAGCAAATGATAATATTGCGTTAGTGATAAGTAGGTAGGGGGATGTACTTTCCAAACGGACCATTGTAATCCTTGTTCAAATGATGTAATGGCTTCTTGAATTCTGTTCAGGTTCATCAAAAAAAGCCCCTTGAAATTATAAGCATCAGCAATAAAAATACTATCCTTTAGCGCCAAGGCTATTTGCAATCCTCTTTCAGCATTTTGCAATCCCAATCGTGGAAAATTGTTGTAATAATAGATTTCGCTTTGCCTGCTGTTGTAGTAATAGTGTACAACATCTTGTTTGTTGGCAGGTAGTACCGAAAACAATTCGTTGGCCCAATATTGCGCTGAATCTAATTTTTCTAAATCCATCCATGCTTCAATCAGCAATAATGCTTCATGGCTTTTGCGGTCATTGTCTTTGCTTTCAGCATATAACTTTCGCAGCGAATCAGTAACTGATTGCTGCGACCATGCATGTATGCTGCCCCAACAGGCCAGCCATACAAAGCTGCAAATACGTAATATGGTAGCAAGCTGTCGAATAATTATTGTGTTCTTCCAAGATACAGGTTCACTGCTTCTACGCGGGTGTTTACATGTAGCTTTTCATAAATGTGCTGAATATGTTTTTTTACCGTACCCTGGCTTATTTGTAAACTGTCGGCCACTTCTTTGTTCATCAATCCTTTTGCCAGGCAGTGCAGCACAGCTTCTTCTCTGTCTGATAATCGTTGTACCAAATGGTTGCCTGCGGGCAAACCACTAAAACTGGCCACCACTTTGCGGGCAATACTACTGCTCATAGGGCTGCCACCGGCAAATAGTTCATCCAGCGCTTCTACAATTTTTGCTGGGCCGTCGGTTTTTAAAATGTACCCACTGGCGCCGGCTTTCAAACTGCTGAAAATTTTATCGTTGTCTTCGTATGCCGTACACATCAAAAACAGTATGTCTGGTAGTTTTGATTTCAACGTTACCACACACTGTATGCCGCTGGCATCGGGCAGGTTTATATCCATAAGTACCGCAGCAGGATGAACCTCCGGTATGTGATGCAGTGCCTCTTCTGCATTCTTAAATGCCCCAGCCATTTGATAGCCATCGGTTAGCTTAATCATCATGCTCAGTGCTTCCCGAAGGTCATCTTTATCTTCCACTATGCAAATGGATTTGGGTGTGTTCATCATGTTTCAAAAGTAGTGGCTACAGAATGCTGTAAAATACGTATTTGGTAGTATGTCTGCCGTTTCAAAACTTAATCTCATTTTTGCTGTCCCAATCAATCATACTTCTATATGCAAGCTCCATATATCATCGTTACCGGCGCCGCTGGTTTTATCGGCAGCGAAATGGCTCGTCACCTCAATACTTTAGGCTATGAGGAATTGATTTTGGTGGATGATTTTGGCAGAGAAGACAAGCGGGCCAACTGGGAAAGCATTGCCTTTGCCCATGTGGTGGAGCGGTACAACCTTGCTTTCTGGCTCAATGAGCATCAGCCAGAAGTGGCAGCAGTCATTCATTTGGGTGCCAGAACGGACACGACTGAATTTAACTACGCCATACACGAAGAGCTGAATGTGGAGTATAGCCAAATGTTGTGGCAATACTGCACCGAAAAGCAGATTCCATTCATTTATGCATCGAGTGCCGCTACGTATGGTGCAGGAGAGTTTGGCTACGATGATACTCATGAACTGCCTTTTTTGCTGAAGCCACTGAATCCATATGGCATTAGCAAAAATGAATTTGACAAATGGGTGTTGGAGAAAGTAAGCGATGTACGATTGAATACGCAAGATGAAGATGGATGGGTGAGAGATGATGGTGCTCATACGCCAGATTCAGCAGGTGCACCACCGTTTTGGGCAGGCCTTAAATTTTTCAATGTATACGGCCCGCATGAATACCACAAAGGCCGCATGGCTTCGGTTATCTGGCATGCGTTCAATCAAATCAAGAAAGAGGGGCAGGTAAAATTATTCAAAAGCCATCGCCCCGATTTTGAGCATGGTCAGCAGCTACGGGATTTTATTTATGTAAAAGATGTGGTGAAGGTGATTGCGTGGATGTTAGAGACCCCCAAACCCCTTAAAGGGGGCTTATGCAGCGGCTTGTACAACCTCGGTACCGGGCAGGCCCGCAGTTTTTACGATTTAGCTGCGGCTACATTCCGGGGTATGGATATGGAGCCCAACATTGTGTTCATAGATATGCCGGAAGATATCCGCGACAAGTATCAATACTTCACCGAAGCCAACATGGATAAGCTGCGCAAAGCTGGTTATAGTGAGCCATTCACATCATTGGAAGAAGGAGTGGATGATTATGTGCGGCATTATCTCAGAAAGCTCTAGCAGCACTACAAAACCGTTATCTTTTTGGTGCTGATGGTTTTGCCGGCTTGGATAAGTTTCAGCAGGTAAATACCACGATGTAAGTACGAAGTATGGATGGTGTTGATAAAACCTTCCAATGCAGTGCTGCTGATTTTTCTGCCGGTAAAATCGTAGAGGTCTGCTACAGGAAAATCACCACTCGTAGTATTGATGATGCGAATGGGCTGGCCCAACACTACAGGATTGGGATATACAGCCAGGCCATTGTTTTCCGGCATGTACACGGTTTCAATAGCGGAGTAAACTACGTTGCCATTACTCAAAGTAATTTTGATGCGGTAGTAATTTTCTCCACTCAGCGGTTGTGCGTCTTCAGCTGTAAAATTATTGCTGCTGATATTGGCAATGCTGGACAGCACAGTCACTTGGCCGTTTTTTACTTTTTCAAATTGCAGTTGTTGAATGCCAAAGTTGGTGCCGAGTTGTACTTGGAGCAGCACATTGTTATTGCCGGCAGTAGCGGTAAACTGCTGAATATAACAACCCACTTGTTGGTTGAGATAATTGATGGCATAGCTGCGGTTGCCCTGCTGTGTGCCAAAAACAGGCGCCACAGCCAACCAATCTTTCTCCAATGATGAACGCCTGATGCGAAGTAACGTATCTGCAGTTGTGCTGAGTACTTGCATTTGTCCGTTTTGCAAATGATAAATGCGATAGCCACTGGCTTGGGCAATACTTTGCCAATACAACAGCAGCGTATCACCACACACATACCCAATGCGTGGCTGCAAACCCGGATGTACCCAGAAGCTGTCGGACAACACCATTTGCTGGCCAACTTGCAGCTGCAGTTGTGCAGGATAAACTGCAT
>JADLHL010000097.1 GCA_020848815.1 Chitinophagaceae bacterium
CATGCCTCAACCTCCTACATTTGTGGGGCATGGAAAAGTTTATTGTATCTGCCAGAAAATACCGTCCCCAAACCTTTAGCTCGGTGGTGGGGCAGCAGCATATTACCACTACTTTAAAAAATTCTATTCGCAACAACACGCTGGCGCATGCCTTTTTGTTTTGCGGTCCCAGGGGCGTAGGCAAAACCACCTGTGCCCGAATTTTGGCCAAAACCATCAACTGCGAAAACCTGCAAGACGACGGTGAGGCCTGCAATGAATGTCCCAGTTGTGTGTCGTTCAACAGTGGGAGTTCACTCAATATTCATGAGCTGGATGCGGCCAGTAACAATAGCGTGGAAGACATCCGCGAACTGGTGACCCAAATTCGCTTTGCACCGCAAGAAGGTAAATACAAGATTTACATCATCGATGAGGTGCATATGCTGAGTGCATCGGCCTTCAACGCCTTTTTGAAAACGCTGGAAGAGCCACCTTCTTACGCCAAATTCATTTTGGCCACCACCGAAAAGCACAAAATTCTGCCCACCATTTTGAGTCGTTGTCAAATCTTCGATTTCAAACGCATCACCAATGCCGACACGGTGGAGCACCTGCAGGAAATTGCACAGAAAGAAAGCATCAATGCAGATAAATCTGCCCTGCAACTCATTGCCCAAAAGAGTGAAGGTTGCATGCGGGATGCGCTGAGTATCCTCGATAAGATTGTGAGTTTTACCGATGGTAAACTTACCTATCAAAATACGCTGGAGCACCTCAACCTGCTCGATGAAGATTATTATTTCCAACTGCTGGATGCCGTAACCGGGCAAGATGTAACCACTGCCTTGTTGCTCTTCGATCAAATCAACCGCAAGGGTTTTGAAGGCAACACGGTGCTCGAAGGTTTTGCTGAATTTATGCGGAACCTCATGGTAAGCCGCGACCCCAAAGCCGCCGCACTGTTGGATGTGCTGGAAGGCATGCAGGAACGCTACGCCAAAACCGCTGCCAGCCTGCCGCTCAGTTATCTGGTGAGTGCCCTCAATGTGATCAGTCAGGCCTCTATGCAGTTCCGCGACGTACACAACAAACGCCTGCATGTTGAGCTTTGCCTCATTAAGCTTTGCTACCTGCAGCAGGCCCTCGAACTGGTGGCGGATTCATCAGGCCATGTGGTAAAAAAGTCGAAAGTGTCGGCGCCGGTGGCAGTAAAAACAAAGCCCGTTGCTCCCATTTTTAAAACAGCACCCGCTGCAGGCGAAGCCCGGTTGGATATAGAAACGCCAAAACCGCAGGCTCCCGTGGCACCGGTACAAAAAGCGGCGGTTCCTCCCGTGGCTGTAGCACCGGCTCCGGTTACTGCAGCACCCGTGCAGGAAGCCGTACCAACACCTCCCAAACCCATGCCGGCAGCCATGCCTGCTGCCGCAGTAAAACCTGCCGGCGGCAAAACATCATTGCTGGACAAGCTGAAACAGCAGGTACAGCAAAATGGTGGCAAAGCAGTGGTGGAAGCCCGCATGCCGGTGCTGGAAGAGGTACAGCAACTCTGGGATGCCCATGCCATTAAGGTAAAAGAAATGCAAAAGCACAGCACCGTTACCAACATGCAGTTGGCTACGCTGGCCGTGCAAGACGATACCGTTATCATCACCAGCGAAACGCTGTTCGGTTCTAAAATACTCGAACAGGAAGCCACCGATTTGACAGAGGCCTTCCGTCAGCATTTTCACAATGTGTCCATCAAGGTAAAAATTGAAGTGAACGAGGACGAGGCTTCCAAACAGCCGAAAGTGCTGGAGCCACGCTACCTCAATACGGCCGAACGCTACAAACTGATGGTAGAACATTACCCGCTGGTAAAAGATTTGAAAGAACGGTTGAAGCTGGATCTGGGTTTCTAAAAAATAAGCTACTGCAGCGGTTAAATGCAATCATTTTCCACTGCAGTTTTCTCATGGAGTGGTGGGCATTAGCCCATTGAAGCCATACAATTTGTAAAGAAGCCGCAACAATCGACACTGCAGGTTGGGGGGTAAGTCATTTTCCCCGAAATTCGCAACTCCAAAAAGCAAGCAATCTATTATGGCCGAAGTAATAAAGATGCCCCGACTGAGTGATACCATGACAGAAGGTGTAATTGCCGCCTGGCACAAAAAGGTGGGCGATGCCGTGAAAAAAGGGGATTTGTTGGCAGAAATCGAAACAGATAAAGCCACCATGGAACTGGAAAGTTATCAGGAAGGTACCCTGCTGCACCTCGGCACTGCTGCCGGGGGCAAGCTGCAGGTAGACGACCTGCTGGTAGTGCTGGGTACACCCGGCGAAGATATTTCGGCCCTGCTGGCTGGCGGCGCTGCTGCTGCTCCTGCTGCGGCTCCCGTGGCTGAAGCTCCTGCCGCTGCACCTGCCGCTGCGGCTTCATCTCTCGATTTGGCCAGCATTGAAGAAGTGGTACTCATGCCCCGCCTCAGCGATACCATGACAGAAGGTGTGATTGCCAACTGGGTAAAAAAAGTAGGCGATACCGTAAGCAAGGGCGATGTACTCGCAGAAATAGAAACCGACAAAGCCACCATGGAGCTCGAAAGCTACAAGAATGGTGTGCTCCTGTACCAGGGCGCTGCTGCCGGCGAAAAAATTCAGGTAAATGATTTGCTCTGCATCATTGCCCCTGCCGGTTTTAAAATAGATGACATTGTAGCCGCCGCCAAAGCTGGCGCTGGTGCTGCACCTGCGGCTCCCGTGGCTGAAGCTGCTGCGCCAACTGCTACTCCCGCTCCAGCTGCCGCTGCACCTGTAGCTGCTGCTCCCGAAGTGGTAAACACTGGCCGCATTTTGGCCAGCCCTCTCGCCAAAAAACTCGCTGCCGATAAAGGCATCGACCTGCGTTATGTAAAAGGCAGTGGCGACCACGGTCGTATCATTAAGCAAGACGTAGACAACTATACGCCAACAGCTGCGCCTGTGGCCAGTGCTCCTGCCGCTGCTGCACCTGCGGCTGCTCCGGCGGCTGCTGCACCAGCTGCCACGGTTGCGCCATTTGTACCGGGTGGTGCCGGCGAAGGCTACAGCGATACCGCCAACAGCCAAATGCGCAAAGTGATTGCCAAGCGCCTCAGCGAAAGCAAATTCACCGCACCGCATTTCTATCTCAAGATGGAAATCAACATGGACAATGCCATGGCGGCCCGCATCAAGCTCAACGAAATCAGCCCTGCCAAAATCAGCTTCAATGACATGATCATTAAAGCATCGGCTATGGCGCTGAAAAAACATCCTGCCGTAAACAGTAGCTGGATGGGCGATTTTATCCGTACTTACGAACATGTTCATATTGGTATGGCCGTTGCTATTCCTGATGGTTTGATTGTACCCGTTGTTCGTTTTGCCGACCAAAAAACACTGAGCCAAATTGCTGCCGAAGCCAAAGATTTGGGCGGCAAAGCCAAGAGCAAGAAATTGCAGCCCAACGAGTTTACCGGCAACACATTTACCATCAGCAACCTGGGTATGATGGATATTGATGAGTTTACTGCCATTGTAAACCCGCCTGATAGCTGCATTTTGGCCGTAGGCAAAATCAAAGAAGAAGTGTACCGCAATGAGAAAGGTGAATTTGCCGTACGCAACATCATGAAGCTGACCCTGAGCTGCGACCACCGCAGTGTGGATGGTGCTGTTGGTGCAGCCTTCTTGCAAACGCTGAAAGCCTATCTCGAAAATCCTGTAACCATGCTGGTATAACCACCGGCTTTGTATACCAAAATCCCGCTGCCATCACAGCGGGATTTTTTTATGCCCTTAAAAATTGGGGCTGTGAGTAATCCATGCTTGTGGCCGCCATGGCAGCGTTGTAACATTGAAGCTGAATCGGTACTAAAACGGGGTATCATTATGGGAAAGAAAATATTTTTCGGCGCAGCTTTTTTGTGTTTGTACTTGATGCTTGGCTGTAATGCAGGCTACACGCAAACTGTCACTAATATTGGCTTACAGCGGCATCAGATTGCCAACAGCGGCTGTGCGGCACTTTTTCCAAAAGCGCCTACAGGTATTGAAAGCGGATTGGACGTTGATAGTAATAAAGTTTTCACCGCCAGGGCAGAAACCATCATCAACAAAGAAACATACGTGTATAGTGTGCAGGTAATTCAGCTAAGAAATCCTGATGCGGTGGAGGATGATTACGAACAACTTACTCAATACCTCGATTACATCAAAAGCACCCTCAATATTGCTGATGAAGAAGGCTACAAAAAAGTAAATGGATTGGTAAGAGGTAAACTCGCCAAAGCCATCAGCGATAGCTGGAGCGACCATACCGGATTAGATATGAAAGTAATGGGTTGGATACAAGGCCGTACTATGGCCGTGCTGTATGTAATGGGCAAAGGACCATTGCCGGCGCAGCTTTCTATCAATCAGTTTCTCAATGGATTTCAGTTTCCGGCTACTTTTTAAGCACCACCAAATTTGTAACATGAAGAAAGGAGCCGATGAGGGCTCCTTTCTTGTTGGGAGTAAGGGTTTGGGGGTATAAACTCAACGTAGTGACCGCCGTATATGACTATAAGCGGTTTCTGTTCTCATGGAAAAATATTTACAGCTACTGCCGTTTTGTTCATTATTTCTGTGTAGTAAAGTTACGACAGGGATATATTAACCCCTCCTTTACCTCCTATATTTTCGACGAATCGGTAGGTGGCGTTCAGAAAAAAATAATTCATCTTCATAGGGGGTTCTACATTTTTTTGTGTCTACATCTTGCTACCTATTCTGTAAACCCATCCAGCATGTCTGTCGATTTTTGGAACCAACGATACGCCGAGCAGCCATTTGCCTATGGCGAGCAGCCCAATCATTTCTTTGCCACTCAGCTATCGGCATTGTCAGTTGGCAGCCTGCTGCTGCCTGCGGAAGGAGAAGGCCGGAATGCTGTGTTTGCGGCAACGATTGGCTGGCAGGTTACAGCGTTCGATCAAAGTGAGGCAGGATGCCAAAAATGTAAACAACTTGCTGCGCAACATGCGGTAACTGTAAATGTTCAGGTGGCCGATGCTGCAGCTTTTGACTACGGTGAAAACCGCTACGATGCCATTGCACTCATCTTTACGCATTTTCCATCGGCACTTCGCCAGCAGGTGCACAGGCAAGTGGTAAAAGCACTGAAACCCGGCGGCATATTGCTGTTGGAAGCATTTACCCCAGCACAACTGCACTACAGCAGCGGTGGACCAAAAGAGCTGCCCATGTTGTACACAGCTGCTATGCTGCATCAGGAGTTTCATGCATTATCCATTCAGTATTGCGAAGAAATAAATACAACGCTGGATGAAGGTCCTTATCATCAGGGCACAGCTGCTGTGGTGCGGCTGATTGCACAAAAACCAATGTAAACTGCGGGCCTGTATTGGCCCGTTCTTTTTACAGGATGTTATACATTTAACCAGTTTATTTATTGCTTATGAAACGATTATTGCTGCTTGCTATGGCTGCTACCTTTTTTGCTTGCAAAAGCACTCCAGATAACGTGTTGTATCAGTCGGATGAGTTTACCGTGTATACAAACAAAGTAGTGCAGGGCAAATACGAAGCCACTGTGATTTCTCCCACAGAAATCCGTTCCAACTATGTGAGTGCAGCCAGCCAGCAGTTTAGCCGCTTGGTAAAATTTAAAGTAAGCATTAATGAAAAAGACAATGAGATGCTGCCGGGCCAGGATCATTGGGTGCTGATAGGCGATGAGCATGCATCGGACATCAAAACGTTCGGGCAAAATGATGGCGCTGTACCGGCAAAAGATCCGGGCTTTTTACCACCAAACTACGAGTATACATTTCGCATCAATATGGCACCGGTGCTGCGTCAATTTGCGGCACAAGGGTATTTTGAAGCGTTTGATGGCAGTAAGGTGGCGAAAGCGGATTTCAAAGGTTTTTACATTGCTGGTGGCAGTGAGCCTCTCACCTGGGATTTTGTGAATCTCGATGAACAGGGATTGAAACTGACGGACGAAGACAACGATTCTGTGTATAGCATCAAACTCAAACTCAATCCGCTCAACCCCGAAGACACCGCTGCTAAAACATGGAAGCTCACAAAAGACATTTCCGCAAAGCCTTCTTACACGTCGGAGCAGCCCATTGTTGATGCCTTGTTCAACCTGAGTTTGGAAGAAGCACTCAAGAATATTGAACCTGATACTACTTTCCGTACAGGTGCTAAATGGGGCGGTGTATGGACCCGTGACATCAGCTACAGCATTTTGTTGGCCTTTGCTTACCACGAACCGGAAGTAGCCAAGCACAGCCTCATGAAAAAAGTGAAGCGGCGTCGTATTATACAAGATACCGGTAGCGGTGGTGCATGGCCAGTCAGCAGCGACCGTACCACCTGGGCACTGGCAGCATGGGAAATATACAAAGCCACCGGCGATACTGCATGGCTGCGCAATGCGTATGAAATCATCAACAATAGCTTGCAGGATGATGCCAAGGTGGTTGGACTTACCACATCGGGCATGTACAGTGGCGAGTCGTCTTTTCTCGATTGGCGGGAGCAAACCTATCCCCGCTGGATGGATAACAAAGACATTTACATGAGTGAAAACCTCGGTACTAATGCGGTGCATTTTCAGGCGCACAATATCCTGAGCCTAATGGCGAAAGAACTGGGTATGGATGCCGGCAATCATGCAGCAACTGCACTCAATATTCGTACAGGTATCAATAACGTACTTTGGATGGCTGATAAAGGCTATTACGCCCAATACAGCTACGGCCGTGCATTCGCCAATGTGTCGCCACGATTTGAAGCATTGGGTGAAGCACTTGCAGTGTTGTTTGATGTAGCAGATAAAGAGAAAGCAAAAAGCATCATTGCCAAATCGCCAATCACACCTTACGGTGTTACCTGTATCTATCCGCAAATACCGGATATACCGCCTTATCACAACAATGGTATTTGGCCTTTTGTACAATCGTATTGGAATTTGGCAGCAGCCAAAGCCGGCAACGAGCAAGCGTTATCGCATGGCCTCGCAGCTATTTATCGTGCAGGTGCTTTGTTCCTTACCAACTACGAAAATTTTGTAGCAGCAAGTGGTGACTATGCCGGCACCGAAATCAACAGCGACCGCATGTTGTGGAGCATGGCTGGTAATTTGGCGATGGTGCACCGGGTGTTCATGGGCATTCAGTTGGAGGTCAATGGTATTCGTTTTCAGCCGGCAGTACCTGCGGCATACAAAGGCAGCAAAACGCTGCGCAATTTCAAATACCGCAATGCCATGCTTGATATAACGGTCAATGGCACGGGCAATGTGATTTCATCCATCACACTCGATGGAAAACCATTGGAGAATGCTTTTTTGCCCGGTAATACCAGTGGCAAACATCAGGTGGTCATCAACATGAATAATCAGTCGTTTGACAAGGATGGTATCAACATGCAGCCGGTATATTTCAGCCTGCCCGATCCTCAAGTGACTCTGAGTGGTAACCAACTTACATGGAAAGCCATCAAAGGAGCCCGTAAGTATTGGGTGTATAAAAATGGTAGTGTTATCAGTAAGCAATCAGATCCGGGCTTTACAATCACAGATAGCAATCTGGCAGAATACAAAGTGAGTGCAGTTGATGAGAAGGACTATGAATCATTTACCTGCGAACCGCTATTTTACGGCCGACAGCAGCAGCAACAGCAGGTGGAACTGGAACAGTTTGCAGCAGCATCTTCTTTGCCCTATACAGGTTTTGCTGGCAAGGGTTTTGTAGCCCTCAGCAATACTGAAAATACGATGTTGAATATAACGGTGCAAGTGCCCTCTGCAGGTCGTTATCTCATCGATTTTCGCTATGCCAATGGTAGTGGCCCATGGAATACGGATAACAAATGTGCCATTCGCAGTTTGTATGTAAATACGCAATATGCAGGCAGCTTTGTGTTTCCACAACGGGGCAAAGATGAATGGAGCGAATGGGGCTACAGCAATGCACGGTACGTGAATTTGAATGCTGGTGTGAACAACCTGCAACTCAAGCTGGAGCCATGGAACATCAATATGAATATGGATGTGAATACGGCGATGCTGGATGCCTTGCGGTTGGTGAAGATGTAGTGAATGAAATACAGGACGCGGATAAAATGGATAAAGGCAGGATTTGCGCTGATGGTATTGGAAATTTCAACTAGCCGCGGATTCGCGGATTCTCTTTGGCGAGGGTGAGTAAATGTTCGTCGCAGCATTTGTATTCTATAGCCACGGGTTTCAACCCGTGGTGAAAGGAAGCGAGATTTTTTCGGGAGGGGTTTTAACCCCTTACTATTAGGTAGAACAAATGGCCGCAGATGCACAGATTATTTGGAGATGAGTAACGGTATCGTCACAGGCCGGGAGGCCTGCGACAGGAATAGAGAGGCCTGCGACAGCAATAAAAAAAAGCGACCAACATTTGTTGGTCGCTTTTTGCTTTTCTATGTATCTCGTTACTTGAGTTCACCGACCATTTCGGCAGGAATTACCCATGCATCGAATTCTTCTGGTGTTACATAGCCCAGCTTCACCGCCATTTCTTTCAGCGTAGTACCTTCTTTGTGG
This sequence comes from Chitinophagaceae bacterium, assembly GCA_020848815.1. Lineage (GTDB taxonomy): Bacteria > Bacteroidota > Bacteroidia > Chitinophagales > Chitinophagaceae > Phnomibacter. Next base: position 8,585 of record JADLHL010000097.1, read on the forward strand.
GCCTTCTGTGCTATTTCAGCAGCTTTGTAATAACCAATCTTGGTGTTCAAAGCCGTCACCAGCATCAGGCTGTTGTCTACGTGCTTTTTAATGTTGGCTTCAATGGGTTCGATACCTACCGCACATTTATCGTTGAAGCTGACACAACCATCGCCAATGAGGCGGGCACTGTGCAGGAAGTTGTAAATCATTACCGGCTTAAATACGTTCAGTTCAAAATGACCGGTAGCACCACCAATGTTGATGGCCACATCGTTGCCCAACACTTGAGCAGCAATCATGGTGAGTGCTTCACACTGGGTGGGGTTTACCTTGCCGGGCATGATAGAAGAACCGGGCTCATTGTCGGGGATGAAAATTTCACCAATACCGCTGCGTGGTCCTGAGCTGAGCATGCGGATGTCGTTGGCTATTTTCATGAGGCTCACTGCCACGGTTTTCAACGCACCATGTGCTTCCACAATAGCGTCGTGAGCAGCAAGGGCTTCAAACTTATTTTCAGCCGTTACAAAAGGCAAACCGGTGAGGGCTGCAATATGCTTCGCTACATTTTCGCTATAGCCTTTTGGGGTGTTGATGCCAGTACCTACGGCTGTACCACCAAGCGCCAGTTCGCTGAGGTGTTCCAGTGTATTGTTAATGGCTTTTAAACCATGGTTCAACTGGCTTACATAACCACTGAACTCCTGACCCAGTGTAAGCGGGGTAGCGTCCATAAAGTGGGTACGGCCAATCTTCACCACGTTCATGAAAGCCCTGCTTTTTTCGGCCAGTGTATTGCGCAGCTTTTCAATGCCGGGAATGGTTACTTCCAGCAAAATTTTATAGGCTGCAATGTGCATGGCCGTAGGGAAGGTATCGTTGGATGACTGCGACTTGTTCACGTCATCGTTGGGGTGCAAAAACTTTTCCTTATCGGTGAGGCTGCCACCATTGAGTACGTGGCCACGGTAGGCTACCACTTCGTTTACATTCATGTTGCTTTGGGTGCCGCTACCTGTTTGCCACACCACCAACGGAAAATAGTCATCGAGTTTGCCTTCGAGTATTTCATCGCACACCTGACCAATCAGTTTGCATTTTTCTTCGGGCAATACACCTGCTTCAAAGTTGGTGATGGCCGCCGCTTTTTTGAGGTAAGCAAACGCCCGGATGATTTCTTTGGGCATGCGGTTGATGTCTTGTGCAATTTTAAAATTGTCGACACTGCGCTGTGTTTGTGCACCATAGTATGCATTCACGGGCACTTGCACTTCGCCCATTGTGTCTTTTTCTATCCGGTAGTCCATATATATGTTTTTTAAAAGTTCCAAAGTTTACAAGTTGGCAGGTTGGTAAGTTGAAAGCTGGGTAAGTTAATGCCTGCAAAAGATGTATTACCTAACATCCATCATCTGTCAACTACCATCTAAATAGGTTGCGCAAATGTAACTGATGTGGTGCAGACGCTGTTGTCATTTAGCAGTAAAAAGTATGACGAGGGAGTGCTTTTAAACTGTCGAATGTCATGGCATTTACGGGCAATCTGTCCGAAACTTGTATCATCAACGAAGGCAGGGCTGCCAGTCTTGCAACCGCTGTTTGAAACAACGTATTCCGGGCATGTGAGAAAGGCTTCAGACTGTTTCAACAACCATTTTTTTTACATGTAAATCGAGTACATGAAATATCCCGGCCGCATTATCCGCAAGGGCGACACCGACACCCGCATTGTGAAAGCCATCCAAACAAGATTACAACAACTGGGCATCGATCGGTTTGATGGCACAGGCGTATTTGGCCCCAAAACCGAGCAGGCCATTCGCTTGTTTCAGGCCCGCTTTACCGATCAGGAAGGCATGCCACTGGCCATAGATGGCGAAGTGGGCAGCATTACATGGGAGGCCTTGTTTGGCAAGGCCAAAGTGCCCGATAACCATAGCACCACTAATAAATGGATAGAGGCCATGCTACAAACGGCCCGTGGCGAAATAGGTGTACTGGAGCAACCCACCGGCAGCAATTGGGGGCCCCGTATTAAAAAGTATTTGCACACAGTGGGCATCAACTTTCCGGCAGCATGGTGTGCCGCATTTGTGTACTGGTGTTTTGAGGAAACGGCGTTGGCAGCAGACAAGCCCAACCCGTTGGTAACAACAGGCGGCGTACTGGCGCATTGGAACAAAACAACCGGAAAGAAAATTACGGCGGAAGAAGCTGTGAATAATCCGGCACTGATAAAGCCGGGGCAAATATTCATCATGAGTTTTGGTGGTGGACTGGGCCATACTGGCATTGTAGAAAGTGTACAGGGCGGTTTCATTACCGTGATTGAAGGCAATACCAATGATGGCGGCAGCCGCGAAGGTGTAGGCGTTTTTCGCCGGACCAGGAAAATTGCAAGTATTAATAAGGGGTTTATTGAGTATAAGATTTGAGTTATTTAACCACAGAGGAATTGGAGGTTGGCACAGAGGTACACAGTGTTTTTTTTGAACCACAAAGGAGCACGAAGAGTTTGCAGTTGGCAGTATGCTCCCGATAGCTATTGGGATTGCAGGGCACCCGTTTGACTACTGCAAACTGATGATTGCAAACTGCAAACTATTATTTTGAACAAGGAGGAGCACAAAGAAGATTGTTTTCGAGGTGAGAGATGAGTCAAGCTGCCTACTTCCTTATTGCCTATTCCTTATTTCTTATTTCCTGCTTTATTTCACACCCTGTGTACAAGCAAACCCAACTGCATATAAAAAGAGTGGTAGTTTACTGTTCAGAACTACTCTCCCAGAATTTTAGTACCAACCATTCAGCTCACGGCAACATCCGTGGGCTGGTTGATTTTTGGGTGGTAAGCAACATAGCAGCACACCGCTGAAGGGCTGGGGGATAGAACGGGTAGCTGGCCTGAGGCACGAAGGCCACTACAAGTGATAGCCCCAACTGCAGCTGCTGATTGCACTACAGTTGACAGCCCCAATAAAAACATAACGCTAACGGATATGTGCTACGGCATAGGGCAGCAGGTAATAACAAAACAGGGTAATGAGGATAACGGCGATGAGGTTCATTACCAGGCCTGTTTTAATCATGTCGGCAAGACGGAGGCGACCGCTGGCAAACACAATGGCATTGGGCGGTGTACCCATGGGCAGCATGCTGGCGCAACTGGCGGCCAGTACCATGGGCGTGGCCAGCAGCAATGGATCGAGCTGCATGGCATCGGCCATACCAGCCAGCACGGGTGCAAATACAATTACTTGTGCTACGTTGCTCAGTATTTCGGAAACGAAAATGGACACCAGCGTTATCACCAGCACCAATACAAACAGGTTACTGCCGGCACTGGCAGCCATCCATTTACCCAGGCTGTCGATAATGCCAACTTCATCGAGCTGGTTGGCCAGCGAAATGCCGCCGCCAAACAGCAGCAAAATGCCCCATGCCATTTTGTGGGTGTCGGTCCACTCGAGTAGCTGGCGGCCAATGCCTTTGGTATCGCCACTGGGCATGGCAAACAGCAGTATGGCGCCCATTACGGCTATCAGGTTGTCGTCGAAACTGGTATGCAGTTTGGCATTGATGAGGTCTTTGAAAATCCAGAGAAAAGCGGTGAGACAAAAAATAACGAGCACCCTTTTTTCGGGTACACTCATGCGGCCCAGTTGCTGCAGTTCGTGCTGTATCACTTGCCGTGCAGCGGCATTGCTTTTAATTTGGTTGCGGTACAGCACACGGGTCATTACCCAATACAGGGTAAACATGAGGATGATGGAAATGGGTACACCAATTATCATCCAATCGGAAAACTGAAAACTGTAGCCGTAAGTCTTTTTCAGAAATGCAGTGTACGATACATTGGGCGGCGTACCAATAATGGTGGCAATGCCGCCAAAGTTGCTGGCGTAGGCAATGCTCAAAAGCAGGCAAATGCCCATGTTGCGAATGGCTACGTCATTTTCTCGGTTGCGTTCGAGTACCTGTACCACACTCATGGCTATGGGATACATCATCATGGTGGTGGCGGTATTGCTGAGCCACATGCTTAAAAAGCCGGTGGCTAAAATAAAACCGAGAATGATGTGGTTGCCGCTGGTACCTGTAAACTTGACCACGTTTAATGCGATGCGGCGATGCAGGTCCCATTTTTCGATGGCTAGGCCAATCATAAAACCACCCATGAATAAAAAGATAGCGGGATTGGCGTATGGCGCTGCTGCATCGGCGGTGCTGCAAATGCCCAACAGCGGAAACAACACAATGGGCAATAAAGAAACAACAGCCATGGGCAATGCTTCGGTAACCCACAGTGCTACCATGAGCCCGGAGCAGGCTACAGCTTTTTGTGCCAATGGTTGTAGTCCAAAAGGATTGGCGGCCCACAAGAAAATAAACAGGGCCAAACTACCCAACTGGAGCCAGCCATTTTTTGACAGAACGAATCGCATAGTTGGCGGACAAGATATTGATAAAAGCAACTTGAACAAGCTGTGTAAAAATATCTGCCTGCGCAGTTTTAGGTAGCGTTTGTGAACGAAGGAATTACAACCGTGCAGCTTTTTGGTGCAGCTGTGTTGGCTGATTGCCACGGATGCGGTATTGCCAATCATCATCATGATTTGGCAGCTGTAGCTGCACTAATATTGCGGCTTACTACAATAGATAAGCGTTATGCGCCTTCCTTTTTTACCTACCCGAAAAATAAGCCTGATAGCAGGCGTTTTATTGCTACTGGTTGAAGTAGCTCATGCACAAACATTTCAGGTGCCCGGCATCAAAGAGCTGGACCCCGATATGCTGAAACGCCGCAGTTGCGAATTTGACCCCGGTGCTAATGCTGTGGTGTTGTTTCATACTGCTGTAACAGAAAATGATGATTATAAGATGGTGACCACTCACCGAAAGCGTATCCAAATTTTAAACAAAAATGGATTGGATGAAGCCAATATCTCGTTGGAGTATTATGCAAAAGACGATTTGGAATACATTACAAACATTGAAGGAGAAACGGCCAATGCTGGCGCTGCCGGGTTCGCTGTATGGACGGATCTCGACCCGAAATCGGTGTTTAGTGATAAGATTGACAACAACCGTTCAAGGATGAAAATAGTGATGCCCAATGTGGTGGAAGGGAGTGTATTTGAAATTCGTTGGCGGGTGGTATCCAAAAGCTACAATTTGCTGGACTATTGGGATTTTCAGGGAGATTTGCCGATAGAAAAAAGTGCTTATTTATTAGAGATTTTGCCTGGTGCAGAATTTGCATACAGCGTACAAAACAATCCGAATTATCCCATCATAATTAAGCCCCTGAGAGAAGAAGGCAAGATTTATTTTGAAATGAATAAAGTGCCTGCATTGGAGTTTGAGCCTTACATGGATGCACCGAAAAATTATTTGCAAAGGGTCATTTTTCAGTTGTCGAGTTTTAATCAGGGGTATGGCTCAGCCACCAAGTTTGCCCAAACCTGGGAGCAGTTAACCACTGAGCTTTTGAGCAACGATCAGTACGGTGCGGAGCTCCGTAAAAAACTGGACGTGCCTGCATTGGACGCCAAGCTTATGTTGATGACTGATCAGGCGGAGAAAATAAAAACCATTTACAATTATGTGCAGCGCCAGATTCAATGGAACGGATACATTGGCACCTATTTTCCCAACGGGGTGAAAAAATCGTTGGAGAGTGGGCAAGGCAGTGCTACCGAAATGAATTTGGTGTTGCTAAACCTGCTGCAACATCATGGCATAGAGGCGCATCCGTTACTGGTAGCCGAACGGGACTACGGCAAGGTAGATATCAATTATCCTTTCCGGGACAGGTTTAGTAAAATGGCTGTGTATGCAAAGGTGGACGACAAGCAGCAACCGTGGATTATGGATGCCTCGCAAAAAAACCTGCCGGCATTTATTACACCGTATCAGCTGCTGAATACCATTGCGCTGATTGTAGAAAAAAAGGAACCGAGGCTGATAAAAATTATTAGACCCACCGACCGGTTTTATAAAAAGATACATGTTAATGCCACCGTGGATGTAGCCGGTGAAAAAATAAAAGGAAACGTGCAAATAGAGCGGCATGGCTATGCCCGGTTTGCCGGCAGCAAAAGAATGAATGGGCTGCCCGTAAACCCCATTGCTGCTGTAGATGATTCACGGTTGGAAAATGTAGATATCGAAAAGACAGAAACACCAGAACCTTTGTCGGATGCTGCACCAGCTGTTAAAACCATTACCTATTCGCAGGAGCTACCTGCTGGTACCGGCACTTTGTATTATAGCAGCAACTTGTTTATGGGCCTTAGTCAAAATCCGTTTAACAGCCCAAAGCGGTTTACCGATGTCAATTTTGGATATCCCATACACATTGTACAAGAGGAAAAAGTACAGTTGCCTGCCGGCAGTAAACTCAAAGAAGTATTTCCAGAGCAAATGCTCATGAGTGATGACAGCCAGATAGTGCTCAACCGGAAAGTAACCCTCGAAGATAATGTACTGACCATCCGTACAACCTTTCAGCAAAAAACCACACTGGTGCCCGTAGCTGATTATGAGCCATTGCGCAAATACTACGCCGACATGATAGCCCTGCTAGGGCAGCCGGTAGTGATAGCGCTGGGCCAATAATACAGGGGTACCAAAAATGAACTTTGTGCAGTGCCCTGCAAACAGTAAGTTTGCCGC